>NZ_CAWPDB010000146.1:0-23776 GCF_963886625.1 Vibrio sp. V23_P3S9T160 | reverse complement strand
GGGTAAAGGCTGAGTATTGATTATCATATAGGCAATATTATGCCCGCTCGGGCAATTTGTTGCTCGGTTGGGCAATTTTTTGCCCGCTCGGGCTGTGGGGCTTTATTCTTAAGTAAGCGTAATTGAAGGGAATGATTTTTGCTTACGTGTTTATGGATAAATGGTTAGTCAGTTAAGGAAATATAATGAGTCAGAGTATTGTAGTGGGTAATATGGAAACGGTTCATGATGGATTTCTGCCAACGTCTATCATTGTGTGTTCCGCAAGCGTCAAGTTTGGAAGTTGCGTCAATGTGGATTAATAAAACATATGCCATTTTAGCGCTCTCCTTATTTCCTTCGATGGTGTTACATGCTGAGCAAGAAACGTCTGCAGCAGAAGTGTATGAAGTAGGAAATATGTCTCCAGAAAAAGCGTTTGCTACCGGACGACTGCTTCGAGCGCAATACAAAAATATGGAATCGCGACCATACCTCCAGTACGCGGCAGACAACGACAATTCGGATGCCGCCTTTCTCTACGCGATGGAGCTTTCGAACTACAAAACGACCATTAGAACGCCTCCTGAAGCGCGTGAATATCTGCTTAAAGCCGCAAAATTAGGCAATCGTCGCGCCATGAAACATCTTTATACTGATGCTAAGTGGTTAAGAGATCGCGATGTGCAGTATTGGAAAAGCCAGTATTACGATAGTTTGATTCGTCTAGGACGAGATGATCCTGCACAAGCCACTTACGAGCTTGCCCAGTTTTACAAAGGTATGGATAACGAGATGTATAGCTACTATCTCGATAAAGCGGTCAGTTTTAATCATCCACGAGCATTGATGGATAAAGCAAAGCAAGTTCAAGCGGGTGGAGGTCTGTTTTTAATGCCTGGAGAAAGGGAGACCAAGGTGAGAGAGCTCTATCTCGCGGCTGCGAAGACAAACTATATCCCTGCGATGAGACGCTACATCGGTATTTTAGAGAGCAAAGGCCGTTTTGAAGATGCCTATCAATGGCGACTGATGGCGTTAGAGCAAGGTGATATTACCTCTTTGGCAACGGTAGTTAAGATTCTGCTCGGCGATAGCGCATCCTATCATTTTGTGACTCCCGATCGGATCAAAGCGCAAGCCTATTTAGATTTATATCTCTCTGCTGCTGGTACTGAACGTATGCAGTCGCTCTACTCAATATTGGAATTAGAGGAAGAAAGCCTTGCTGGTAAGATGAGTGAGGAAGAAAAAGCACAAGCTAATGGCATATTTGTTAACTATAAGAATAGTCTGAATTTTTATTATCATGATGTCTTTTGGGATATTAATTAGTTAAATTATACAGTATTAGAAACGGCATATTTTTTTGGGTGAAGATCATGTTTTTGTGATTTTTTATATTTAAAATGCTCCTATATGAATAGAATGTGCCGAGAATTTTAAATCCCCACTAAAAATATCGATAAATCTGATGGGGTAATTTAGGGAAGAATTTAATAGCTAATGCTAATTAATGGGATTTATTGTTTAAATGCTCATTAAAATCTACCAGATAATAAATATTAAGAGACTTGAGTTCTATTAGAACTTAAGTCCAATAGATTTAACTTTAATTTTTACAACGTTATGTAACCCTCGGCCTGAGTAAGTGGTAACTAAGTTTAGCTACGCTCTTGTCCGTAATTTTGACAATGATTGGCATAGGTATTGGAGACGTAATATGTCTAAAGAAGGAAGTGTAGCTCCTAAAGAGCGGATTAATATTAAGTATATTCCAGCAACGGGAGATGCACAGGCTGAAGTTGAGTTACCGCTAAAAACTCTGGTGGTGGGTGATTTTAAAGGCCATACCGAAGAGACCCCACTTGAAGAGAGACAGACCGTTTCAGTGGACAAGAACAACTTTGAAGCGGTTATGCGTGAAAGCGATTTGAAACTGACCACTACAGTGCGCAATAAACTGAGTGGCGATGAAAATGCTGAGCTTCCTGTTGAGCTTAGTTTCAAATCTCTTGCTGACTTCGAACCGGATTCAGTGGCAGCACAAGTTCCAGAATTAAATAAATTGGTTGAGCTACGCCAAGCTCTTGTGGCCTTAAAAGGTCCTTTGGGCAATATTCCCGCGTTTAGAGAGCGTCTACAAGAGCTACTAAATTCGGAAGAATCGCGTGAAAAACTTCTATCTGAGCTAAGCCTAGTGAGCGGCAAAGAAGAAGAGCCCCAAGCATAAGGCTTGATCAACCCAACTTTTTATTTAATCAAATTTAGGAACGAAATTGATGTCTACTACTGAAGCCGTCTTAGAGAGACAAAGTGCCACCCAAGGCAGTTTACTTGATGAAATCATGGCACAAACGCGCATTGCACCGACT
Source organism: Vibrio sp. V23_P3S9T160 (assembly GCF_963886625.1). Lineage (NCBI taxonomy): Bacteria > Pseudomonadati > Pseudomonadota > Gammaproteobacteria > Vibrionales > Vibrionaceae > Vibrio > Vibrio sp. V23_P3S9T160. The sequence goes on along the minus strand of NZ_CAWPDB010000146.1, from coordinate 21,422 downwards.
GAAGAAGGGTATGATGTTGCGAAGAAAGGGGTTGCTGCGTTTATTGAGAATCTCATCGGTTCGAATCAAACGGAAGAGCCGGTTAACAAATCACTCGTTGATCAAATGCTGGTTGAGCTTGATAAGAAAATCAGTGCTCAAATGGATGAGATTTTGCACGAAGAGCGTTTCCAGCAGATGGAATCGTCATGGCGTGGTTTGAAACTGTTTATTGACCGTACCGATTTTCGTGAAAACAACAAGGTCGATTTGTTGCATGTAACGAAAGGCGAGTTGCTTGAAGACTTTGAATTTGCACCAGAAACGACGCAATCCGGTCTTTATAAGCACGTTTATTCTTCTGGTTATGGCCAATTTGGTGGTGAGCCGACTGGCGCTATCATCGGTAACTTTGCTTTCACGCCATCAACCCCTGACATGAAGCTACTGCAATACATGGGTGCACTTGGTGCGATGGCTCATGCTCCATTCATTTCTAGTGTAGGCCCTGAGTTTTTTGGTATCGATTCTTTTGAAGAGCTACCAAATATCAAGGATCTTAAGTCAACATTTGAAAGCCCTAAATACACTAAATGGCGTTCTCTACGTGAATCAGAAGATGCGCGTTACCTTGGCTTGACTGCGCCTCGTTTCTTATTGCGCGTACCTTATGATCCAACAGAAAACCCAATTAAATCATTTAATTATGTGGAAAGTGTCAGCGCTTCACACGAACACTATCTATGGGGTAACACCGCGTTTGCTTTCGCTACTCGTTTAACCGATAGCTTTGCCAAGTACCGTTGGTGTCCAAACATCATTGGCCCACAAAGTGGCGGTGCGGTTGAAGATCTGCCAGTGCATGTGTTTGAATCGATGGGTGCACTGCAAAGTAAGATCCCAACTGAAGTGTTGGTGACTGACCGTAAAGAGTTTGAATTAGCAGAAGAAGGTTTCATTGCTTTAACCATGCGTAAAGGCAGTGATAACGCCGCATTCTTCTCTGCAAACTCGATCCAAAAGCCAAAAATATTCCCTAATACCAAAGAAGGCAAAGAAGCGGAAACCAACTACAAGTTGGGTACGCAACTGCCATATATGATGATCATCAATCGCCTTGCACACTACGTCAAAGTGCTACAGCGTGAGCAAATTGGTGCTTGGAAAGAGCGTCAAGATCTTGAACGCGAGCTTAATGGCTGGATCAAACAGTACGTGGCTGACCAAGAAAATCCACCAGCAGACGTACGTAGCCGTCGTCCTCTTCGTGCTGCAAAAATCGAAGTCATGGATGTTGAAGGTGAACCAGGTTGGTATCAGGTCTCTCTCTCTGTTCGTCCTCACTTTAAGTACATGGGCGCGAACTTTGAATTGTCATTGGTTGGTCGATTAGATCAAGCATAACCATGACTTATATTGCACCTGAAGAGAGTGCATTTGGTGTCGGCTTCTTTGAACGTTTAGAAGCTGGCACCAAGCCTATGTCTTTGACCCAAGGGCCAAATGCATGGGATGTGCTCCAATCAATCAAACGCAATGTTTCCAATATTTTGAATACTCGCATGGGTGAGGCACAAAGTGCTCCAACGTTAGGTTTAGTGGATTTTAACGATGCAACGTTAGAAACCTTAGACTTATCGCTGCGGATTAAGCTTGCGATACAAAGCTGCTTAGATGTGTATGAGCCCCGTTTACGAAATATTGTGATTCGATCCGAGTCGGACGTGTTTAGCCCTTTGATGCTGCGCTTCCATATTGTGGCCGAAATAAACAGTGATGCGTTACATGAGAAAGTGCAGTTCAACCTGCTACTGGATCAAAACCGAAAGTACCGAGTGTATTAGAAAATTATGGCTCAAGATAAGTACTTCAGAGAAGAGCTTGCTTTCCTTAAAGAACAAGGAAAGCATTTCACTGAAATTCATCCTCAACTCTCTCGCTTTTTACACGGTAAAACGACGGATCCTGATGTCGAACGTTTATTGGAAGGCTTCGCCTTTCTCACCGCTCGCTTGCGCGAAAAAGTTGAAGATGAATTTCCTGAGCTAACGCACTCCATCATCAACATGCTATGGCCAAACTACTTACGTCCTGTGCCAAGCATGAGTATTGTCTCGTTCACACCGGATAAAAGTGTCAGTGATAAGCAGCAAATCGCTCGCGGCACTCAGCTCGATAGCAAGCCTGTTTTCGGCACCAAATGTCACTTTAGAACCTGTCGTGACGTGCAGATTTACCCACTGAAATGTACTGACGTCACTGCGCAACATACTAGAGAAGCGACCATCATCGAAGTGTCGCTTAATATGTTGGGTGAGATAAGCGTCGGTGATGCGCATCTTGATGATCTGCGCTTTTACTTAGGTGGTGATAAATACAGCTCACAAATGCTTTATCTATGGCTCAACCACTACCTCGATAAGATTTCTGTTGAAGTCGCGGGGGTAGAATTTACGCTGCCGCGCAATAGCTTCCAAACGGTCGGATTTGATAGCGAGCAGTCGCTTTTGCCCTATCCTTCCAATGTGTATGAAGGTTATCGCGTTTTGCAGGAATACTTGTCGTTTCCTGAAGCATTTCACTTTGTTGACATTACCCGTCTGGCTAGCGTAGTGCCGAAATCAGTGCATGGTGCGTTCAAACTGAAAATCAGTTTTTCGAAAACCTTGCCTGCGGACGTTCGAGTGCGTCAGGATAATTTCCAGTTGTACTGCACCCCTGTCATTAATTTGTTTGAACATGATGCCGATCCGATCGATTTAACGGGCAAGCGTTCAGAGTATCGCATTATCCCCTCTAGTCGTTACCCTTCTCACTATGAAGTGTTCAGCGTTGACGGCGTGTTCGGTTGGCAAGACAAAACTCAAGCCAGCCAACGAATTCGGGGTGAAAAACGTGTCTATTCAGCATTTGAAAGTTTTCAGCATGAAGTGGAGCGGGTTCGAAATCGTGAAGCGCTCTACTACCGCACACGAGTGAGAGACAGTATCCGTGGCGATGGATTTGATAATTTCATCTCTTTCATTCGCGGAGATGAAACGCAATCCATGCATGTCGATGAAGCCATCTCGCTCAAACTCACCTGCACCAATCGCTTATTACCGCTCGAACTCGGTGTCGGTGACATTTGTGAGCCGACAGACAGCTCGCCCCCCTTTGCCACTTTCAGCAATATTACCGTGCCTTCACAATCTCTGCGCCCAGTACTGGATGGCAGTCTATTGTGGGTATTGATTTCTAACTTATCGCTGAATTATTTATCGCTGCTGTCCAAAGATGCCTTAAGCAGTGTGTTGCGAGCTTACGATTTCAGAGCCTTGGTGGATCGCCAAGCGGAGCGTGTTGCGCGTTTGCGTCTTGAAGGGATCCAAAAAATTGAGTCGCAACCCGTGGATAAAATATTGCGCGGTTTGCCAGTGCGAGGGCTGCAATCGACGATTCATATTGATCAAAACTGTTTTGGTTCAGAAGGGGAGCTTTACCTCTTTGGCACCGTGCTTAGCCACTTTTTTGCCCTCTATGCCAGCATCAATTCGTTTCATGAGCTGATCGTTATTAACGCGTCCAATCAAGAGAAGTACACATGGGGAACACAGACAGGAATGCAGCCATTGATCTAGAGATGGCTGCGGCGGCTGTGCCGGAGCCTCTACTGGGTTTACCAAGCGATGTACGAACGTACAACTTCTACCAGTTGGTGGAACTGCTGCAAAAACTTAATGCGTTTAATCCTGAATCAGAAGATTGGGAGCGGACATGCCAGTTGGTATTCAGTGCCAACCCCAGTTTAGGTTTTGCACCAGCGGACGTAACGGATTTACGTGAGTTCGCGGATGAGCGCCTGATCTTACAAACCAATTTTTTTGGATTAACTGGGGCACAGTCACCGTTGCCTGGTTTTATTTTGCAGCAATTGGTCGAAGAAGATCCCGGTGGTTTCAAGCGGCCCTTTTTAGATTTCTTCAATAATCGGTTGATTAACCTTGTGTACCGCGTATGGCGAAAGTATCGCTATTACGTCCGTTTTCAAGCGGGTGCGCAGGATCAATTTTCATCACAGCTGTTCGCTTTAGTCGGTTTGGGTGATGCGGACTTGCGCGGCGAAACACCGATAAATTGGTGCAAGATGCTGGCTTATGCGGGCACTTTGGCTGGCCGAAGTCGTTCACCGCAAGTGGTGTCTGGCATCATCGCGCACTGCTTTGATCTACAAGAAGTCAGTATTCGCCAGTGGGTTCGACGCAAAGTCCGGATAGAGCCTTATCAGCAGTTTTGCTTAGGTAAGCAGAATGGTGAGCTTGGGATCAACAGCATGTTGGGTGAGTCAGTGATGGACTGTAACGGTAAGTTTGTTATCTGTATCAAAAACTTAACTCGAGAACGATTTGCCGATTTTTTGCCATCAGGCAAAGAACATCAACCGCTGTGTAAGTTGGTGGAGTTTATTTTACGAGAGCAGATGGCTTACGACCTTGAGCTGACCATGCACGAGAGCGAGGCTCCGGTGATGAGTTTATGCCATGACAGTGGTGTGGCTTTGGGTTGGTCATCATTTTTAGGGCGCGATTTGGCGGACAAAAGCGTGCTTATACAAGTAAGGCAATAGCGATATGCAGAAGAAGCAAACGCTTTCAATGGTAGTGACGAATGTGCAACTACTGGAATCAGGATTATCTGCACAAGCGATGTTTAATGTGCAAGGCGGTGTGATTGGCTCTGCAAGTGATGCGCATTGGCAGCTTCGTGACGGTAAAGGGAAAATTCAAAATCATCACTGTGCCATCCGTGTGATTGATGGTGCGTTTTGCATTCAAGATCTGGTTGGTAATACCTATGTTAATGGTTCCCATAAGCCGTTAGGGCAAGGTGCCTCGGCTAAGTTGGAGCATAAAGATGAAGTGGCCATTGGACCTTACCAAATGCGTGTCATTTTTGGTCAAGTGGGTGAAGACGATTCTCTGATTAATGGCTCTTTGGATCAGCTGTTTGCTAAAGAGGGGCTCGATCTACTCAAAGATGGTCCATTGGATGATATCAGCCGCGACGAGGATGAACCAGAGTCGAGCTCAATGGACCCTATCGCCGCTTTAGATGATTTATTGCAAGGCATTAAACAAGAAGAGTCGTTGCTTGAAGAGACGGAAAAACCACTCGCACAAGCACAACATTCATTAGTGCCAGAATACGATAGCCAGCAGTCGCAACTGCAGTTTACGCCTCAAGCTGACAGCGAGTATGAGATGACGTCATCGATTCGATTAAAGAAAATTCTCGGTTTTGGCAAAACCTCCACCGATTTACCACCTATTCCGGCTGTTGAGCACCATGAGACTGCGCAACCACCGACTCATTTGAACATTAATAACAGCATTTACAACGTACCTGAGGGCTTAGCGATGGACGATAAAGTATTAGATCTACTTGAGGAAGAAGTGGCGAGAAGCTACCACCCTCACTCCGAGCAACACAACAGCTCGTCAAACAATGCATCACACTTATTGACCGGCCCTATGCTCACCGGGCTAGGTGTTGACGTTGGCAATAGCCACGATATGGCGAAAATGCACATGCTTTCAGAAGAGCTTGGGCAATCGTTGCAAGCGTGTGTGCAAGGTTTGCTTGAGCTTCACCAGCAAGTGAGTGAAGGGCGTTTTGGTATGATGAATCGTAACTTGCAACCGATTGAAGATAACCCACTTCGCTTGGGGCTATCATACGAAGAAACCATTCGTACCCTGTATGATGCTGATAAAAGTGTGGTGCACTTGTCTGCCCCAGCGGCGATTGCCGAAAGCCTAAAAAATGTGCGCGACCATAACGAAGCAATGCAGCACGCCACTAGCGAAGCCCTAAATCAGATTCTTAATGCCTTTTCTCCTCAAGTGCTACTGCGCCGTTTCCAACACTACAAGCGCAATAGTGATGCACAGAGTAACTCTTCAGATGCTTGGGCGTGGGAGATGTATTGCCACTACTACCAAGAGCTCACTTCTAATCGCCAAAAAGGATTTGAGAAACTGTTTTGGGAAATTTTCGAGCAGTCTTACGACAAGAAAATTCGTGAAAAACAGCTGGAGCTATAACGGTGAACAAGCGGTCTTTTGTCCTGCTGATGCTACTGACGGTATTAACCGCCTGTAGCTCATCAGAAAAGTATGAGCCAGCCACACAGCCGACCAAGGTAACGTTCAGTCTCGTTAGTGATGAAGGTACTAACCCTAATATTTGGGGTGAAGCGTCGCCGATAGAGGTTCAAGTGTTTGAGCTGAAAGATGATTCGATGTTTATGTCTGCCGATTATGACCAAGTAAAAGCAGACTACAAAAAAGCGTTACGCAGCAATTTTATCGCCAATTACGATTATGTAATGACACCAGGCCAGTTTAAGTTTGTGAACGCGTTCGAGATTGATGAAGGCACGAACTACATTGGGGTCATGGCGCATTTTGCTGAACCTGAGCTGAGTGAATGGAAAAAGGCCGTCAAAGTGCTTAACAAAGGTAGGGAATACCATCTTTTGATGTATTTCAAAGACTACGATGTAAAACTGGAAAGGGTGGAGTAACAAGATGTTTGCGCGTAATCGTGTCATTTGGAATGAAGGTCTATTCATTAAACCGCAGCATTTCCAGCAGCAGCAACGCTATTTTGAATATCATATTGATGAACGCATCTCATCAGTCAGTGGCTACCTTTACGGAGTATCAGAGTTATCACTTAACCCTGAATATCTCTCTTTTGGCCGTATCGCGATCGAACGTGCGGTCGGCATTATGCCTGATGGAACCGTTTTCCGTATTCCTCAGGAAGATGTGCTGCCCGATGCGCTTGAGATTGCCGATGCTTCGCTTGCAAACCAGTTGGTCTATTTAGCGGTGCCGCTTCGCAGTGAATCGTTAATGGAGATTAACTGGCCTGAAGAGCGTGGAACCGGGCGTTACTTAAGCAATCGTTTAGAAGTGCGCGATGTGCATACCGTGCGCGGTGACACCACGACGCTAGATGTCTCACCTGTTCGTGTGCAGTTGATGCTTGAAAAAGAAGACAGAAGCTCTTACGCCTCAATTGCGATCGCTCGTATTTTAGAAAAACGTCCTGATGGCAGTGTCGTACTCGATCCGGACTTTATTCCGTGCCATCTTAATGTTGCGAGCAATGCGGCTTTGCACCGTTTTATTAACGAAATCTCTGGGTTAATGCGCGAACGTGCCAAAAACATTGCTCAACGTATCAGTTCTCCCTCTCAAGGCGGGGTCGCGGATGTGTCTGACTTTATGTTGTTGCAAGCCCTGAATCGCTTACAACCCCAGATGCAACACTTGGCAGAGCTACGCAGTTTGCACCCGGAACGTTTATTTGAGTGCCTGTCATGCGTATGTGGAGAATTGGCTACATTTACCGATGAAAGTCGTTTACCACCGAGCATCCCGAGCTACAACCATGAAATGCCGACCCACTCTTTTGGGCCGCTGATCCGCAACTTAAGACAGAGCCTAAGTATCGTGCTTGAGCCTAGAGCGGTCTCGATTCAGTTGGATAAACGTAAATACGGCCTGATGGTTGCCCCAATCCACGACCCTCAACTGGTTGAAAGCGCAGAATTCATCATCGCAGTGAAAGCACGCATGCCATTAGATGAACTGCGTCGTCTCTTTACTCAACAGACCAAAGTATCGTCAGTGGAGAAAATCCGCGAGCTCATTTCACTGCAATTACCGGGTATTCCAATTACACCGTTACCAGTGGCACCAAGGCAGTTGCCTTACCACGCCGGTTATACCTATTACCAATTGGATAAAACCAGCTCAGCATGGTCGATGTTAGGTCGCTCAAGTGGTTTTGCTTTCCATGTCGCGGGTGCGTTTGAAGATCTTGACCTGCAATTCTGGGCGATTAGGAGCTGATGATGGCCATTGATAAAAAAAACACTCAATACAGCGGTCTGCTTTTTGACAGCGTCGAGCAGATCAACCACGACCAAGATTACTGGTTTCAACTGCGTGGTGATAACCCTAATGTTTTGATTGATGCTGCTACCCCTCTGTTTGGTTTGTCGCTGCGGGTACGCAGCTTGTCAGAGTGCGACAACATTGAGCAGATCTACAAACAGACGGTAGAAGAGATTAAAGCGATTGAAATCGAGCTTGCCGAGCAAGGGTTTGAGCATGCGATTTTGATGGCTTATCGCTACATTCTGTGTGCGTTTTTGGATGAAGCCGTCATGGGAACCGAGTGGGGTGCATCCAGTGTGTGGGCTGAACATTCCATGCTGTCTCGTTTCCACAGTGAGACTTGGGGTGGCGAAAAAGTGTTTACCATATTAAGTCGCTTGGAAGGTGAACCTAAACGTTATCGCGCGTTGCTAGAGTTTATCTATCAATGCCTAGTGTTAGGTTTTGAAGGTAAATACCGTGTGATGGAAAGCGGCCACAACGAGCGTGAAAAGGTGATCAGTCGTTTACATGACACCGTCAGTTCGTTGGATGAAAACGAGCCGAAGGAACTGACCTCCGCCACCGACCATGTGGTGAAATCAAAATATAAGTTAAGCAGGCAGTTACCGGTTTGGTCAGTACTGCTTGGTTTTGTCATTATTTGGGTCGGTGTGTTTTTAGGCTATTCCTATTTACTGCACAGCCAATCGGCAGACGTATTAAACCAATTGAACCAAATACTCTAATTATAAAAGGCTAGGTGATTGTAGTGATCCGTATTGAATTACCCACATTAATTTCAAAACTCAATGAACAGAGTAAGCTAGCCCTAGAGCAAGCCGCTTCATTATGTATTGAACGTCAGCACCCAGAAGTGACCTATGAGCATTTCCTGCATGTGCTGTTAGAGAACCCACTTTCGGATGTGCGTGTGATAGCTAAGCACGCTAACTTAGATGTGGAAACCGTAAAACAAGCCATCAGTGCAAGTTACGCTCGTGAGCAAGTGTTAGATACCTATCCAGCATTCTCGCCACTGTTGGTTGAGCTATTGCAGGAAGCTTGGTTGCTTTCTACCACTGAGCTGAATCAGAATCAGCTTCGTTCAGGTGTGGTGTTTTTAGCCGCGTTGATGCGCGCTGATCGTTACCTACCACTTAAACTAATCCGTCTTTTTGAACACATCAACAAAGAGAGCCTAAACAAAGGGTTTGATACGCTGTTGCAAGACTCTTCCGAGTCGGCGGTTGAAAAAAGCAAAGCGGGTTCTCAAGCTCCTGCCGCGCTGGATGCAGCGTCATCTTCGCCACTGCATAAATACTGCACCAATGTCACGGCGCAAGCGCGTAACGGCGAACTGGACCCAGTATTGTGTCGTGAAAACGAACTCAACTTGATGATCGACATTTTGTGTCGTCGTCGTAAAAACAACCCCATCGTTGTGGGAGACGCTGGTGTCGGTAAAAGCGCCATGATTGAAGGGCTTGCATTGCGCGTCGTTGCGGGTAATGTGCCGACACAGTTGCAAAATGTAGAGTTGTGCTCACTCGATCTAGGCTTGTTGCAAGCGGGTGCTTCAGTCAAAGGTGAATTTGAAAAACGTCTTAAAGGCGTGATTGACGCGATCAAAACTTCGCCTAAACCGATCATTTTGTTTATCGATGAAGCGCACACTTTAATTGGTTCTGGCAACCAAGAGGGTGGTAGTGATGCGGCCAACTTGCTCAAGCCAGCTCTTGCGCGAGGCGAGCTCAGTACTGTCGCAGCCACCACATGGAAAGAATACAAAAAGTATTTTGAAAAAGATCCTGCGCTGACTCGTCGTTTCCAATTGGTGAAATTAGAAGAGCCGAGCATCAGCCAAGCAGTAGATATTCTGCGTGGCTTGAATCGTGTTTACGAAAAAGCCCATAACGTATTGATTACTGATGATGCATTGAAAGCCGCCGCCGAGCTTTCAGCGCGTTACATTTCAGGTAGACAACTGCCGGATAAAGCGATTGATGTGTTGGATACTGCTTGCGCGCGTATTGCAATTAATATCACCACACCGCCGAAGCGCTTAGCGCAACTAGAGACCGCTTGCCATCAACGTCAACTTGAAATTGATATGCTTGAGCGTGCTCAATATTTAGGTCAAGTGGTTGATTCGCATCGCTTGGATGAGCTATGTAGCCAAGAAGTGGCCGATGAAGCTGAAAAAGCGACCTTGACTCAAAGCTGGCAAGAGCAAAAAGCGATCATTGAGCGCATTATTACCCTACGCGATCAGCTCTTAGATGGCGCTGAGGATCATGGTGAGCTGACCCAAGTTGAGCGTGATGAGTTACTTGTTCAATTGCAGGAGCAATATCGAGCTTTAGAAGAGATCCCTCATAATGATCGCCTCATGCATCCACAAGTCGATGCTCAGCAAATAGCGGAAGTGATTGCGGACTGGACGGGCGTGCCCGTTGACCAAATGAACAGCGATGAGCTGCATAAAATCACCCACCTAACGGCTATTTTAGGTGAGGCAATCAAAGGGCAAGATACTGCGATTGAGCGTGTTCACCGTAACTTATTAACGGCGCGCGCGGATTTGCGCCGTCCGGGGCGTCCAAAAGGTTCCTTCCTACTCGTGGGTCCAAGTGGCGTTGGTAAAACCGAAACGGTAGTCCAACTGGCGCAACAACTTTATGGTGGTAAACAATTTTTAACCACTATCAACATGTCGGAATATCAAGAAAAGCATACCGTTTCACGCCTGATTGGTTCGCCTCCGGGTTATGTTGGTTATGGTGAGGGTGGCATTCTTACCGAAGCGATTCGTAAAATGCCGTACTCTGTGGTGCTGTTAGACGAAGTTGAAAAAGCGCACCCAGAAGTGCTCAATATTTTCTACCAAGCCTTTGATAAAGGTGAGCTGGCCGATGGTGAAGGTCGAGTGATCGACTGCCAAAACATCGTCTTCTTCCTCACCTCGAATTTAGGTTACCAAACCATAGTCGATTACGCGCAGCAGCCTCAGTTGCTTGATGAGCAGCTTTACCCAGAACTTGCGGCTTTCTTCAAACCCGCCTTACTGGCTCGTATGGAGATTATTCCGTATCTACCGCTCAGCAAAGAAGTGCTAGAGCAGATTGTGCGTGGCAAGTTAACCCGCCTTGAGCAGCTCTTTAAACAGCGTTATGCCGCTGACGTGGTGATTGAAGATAGCTTGATCGAAGAGATCTTAAGCCGTGCCACGCGCTCTGAAAATGGGGCTCGTATGCTGGAAGCGATCATCGAAGGTCAATTACTACCACCTATTTCATTAGCTTTGTTAAATAAATTGGCTGATAAACAACCAGTGCAACGCATCTATTTAGCGGCGGAAGAGGGTGAGTTTATTGGAGAGGTTGAGTGATCATGAGTCACTGGTTAGCTTACGCAACCGAGCTTGTTGTCGCGAGAAAGCCTAGCCAATTGGCCGCATTGTTTGTAGAAACGCTGCGCCGAGAGCTAAGGCTCGATACTTGCTTGTTACTGGTTCCCAGTTCAGACGGCCGTACCTTAGTGCCACAGGATAACCCGCTGAATTTAAGCTGGTCGGTCACCGATTTTGATTGTCCGTTTGCTCATGTATTGCAATCAGCCAAATCGATGCACTTAACCGCTGATGAATTGGTTTTTTGGCAATCTAATCGCCTGTTTAGTCAACTCACTAGCCGGGTCGGCATGTTAGATAGCGTGGTTGTACACCCGTTACCGAATGGGGATACACAAGTTCAGTCTATTTTGCTGTTGATTGGTGAAACCCATACCTTGGAAGGCCTATTTGAGCAGCCAGATTTTATCAAGTATGTGGATGTTTTTTGCCATCAGTGGTCGTTGCTTAATGAGATGCAACGGGAAGAACAAAATCGACAAAACTTATCGGAATCCTTGTCTGACGTCCAGCGTGACAACGCACGTCGTTCATTAATTGCGAGCCTCTCTGAAACCTTAATCGGTAACAGTTTGGCGATGAAAAAATTAAGAGAGCAGATCATCAACGCCGCGCCATCACAGCTTTCAGTGATGGTGCAAGGTGAAACAGGGACAGGTAAAGAGTTGGTCGCGCAAGCGGTGCACCAACTCTCGCCCCGTAAACAAGCGCCATTTGTTGCTATTAACTGCGCGGCTATCCCTGAAAACTTATTGGAAAGTGAACTGTTCGGCTACTGCAAAGGGGCGTTTTCCGGCGCGGATAGCGATAAACAAGGGTTGATCGCGCAAGCCGATGGCGGAACCCTGTTTTTGGATGAAATCGGTGATATGCCCTTGAGCCTGCAAGCCAAATTACTGCGGGTGTTGGAATCTCGATCTTTTCGGCCGATTGGCGGTAAAAACGAACAATCTTCTGATTTTCGTTTGGTTTCAGCAACGCATGTCAATCTTCTCGAACAAGTGCGTAATAAATCGTTTCGTCAGGATCTTTATTACCGCTTATTTCAGTACCCGATCACTTTGCCACGCCTTGCGGCAAGGATGGATGATATTGAACGGCTTAGCCAACATTTTGTACGCAGCTTTAATCAGCAGCATGCAACCAACATTCGGGGTGTGCACTATAAAGCGATCGATTGCCTAAAACGTTATGACTTTCCCGGTAACGTGCGTGAACTCAAGCACCTTATTGAATTTGGTTGTGCGCAAACACTGGATGGCACACAGGTGGAGGAGTCCTGCTTTACACAACGTTTAGCATACACTAAAGCCGATCAGCAGCCAGAGACTGAACGACATGGGCATAAGGTCGCTAAAGCTGAGTCAGGTGTCAGCCGAGTGGTGGATGATTTAAAACAAGCGGTGAATGAATTTGAGTCTCGTATTATCCGTGAGCGCCTCCAATATTTTGCTGGTGACAGGGCCAAAGCGGCCCAAAGCCTCGGTATTCCCAAGCGGACCTTGGCCTATAAATGCCAAAAGTTGGAGATTAAAACACCATGAATAAACGGCTGTTTAGGCTTACTGTTTGCCTCTCTATGACGCTGTATTTTCCCATGGCAAATGCGGAAAATGACGCTGTAGCACAAGCAGAGCAATGCACTACGATCACATCTCGGTTAGAGCGATTGAGCTGTTTTGACCACCTGTTTAAAACGCCTTCTGACGTGGTGATGCCCCAAGCGGTAACGCCCAATGTACCGCTATCTTGGCAACGCGCCTTTGATAGCATCAGCCAGTATCAAGACGGGGAAGCAAGTCACTTAACCGTTGAGGGCGACGATGATAAAGGGAATGCTTGGGTTACTTTGGTTGCGTTAAATCAAAATACAAAGTTTGACGATAACGCTAAACCTGTGCTGCTGATGAGCTGTATCGACAATTTGAGTCGAGTGGAATTGGCGTTTCCTAGCGCGATTGATGACCCTCGCATCCAAGTTTCGATTGCCAATATGCAGGCACAATCTTGGCGTAGTGACGATTTAGGTTTGCTCTTTTCCTCAGGCAGAGGCATGCCAGCGATTGAGATGATGAAAGCGATGGCGCGAGAAAATCGCCTTGTGCTGCGTTCAAACTCTCCTTTTGTTGATGGGTTGCAGTTTGATGCGAGCGAGCTTTCGCAATCATTAACGGCACTAAAAACACGCTGTGGTTGGTAAGGAGTTTCAATGGAGTTAACCGATTATCGCCGCTGTATTACTCAGCCTATTCAAGCCGATAACCCTGTGGGTGAGCGGCTGATTGATGATCCACTGTTTGATTTTGTTGAAGATCAAATGATGAAAGTGGGGTCACTCTCCCACGCTAGCGTGCAATGGGATGAAGTCGAACACAGTACGCTCAAACTGCTCAGCGAAAAAAGTAAAGATCTCAAATTATTGATCTACTTGTTGCAGTGTTTGCATAACCAAGTCACACCGCTACGTTTCACTACGTCGCTGCAGCTGCTGAGCGATTTCATGTCCCTTTACTGGGAAGATTGCTTCCCTGCGCCAGGCAAAAGAGGCAGTTTGCCACGTCGCAAATTCTTCAGCCAGATTGTGCAGCGGTTAGCCTTAGTCATCGACAAGTTAGATTTCGCACAATTTGATGGGCCAGATCGTGATGAGTTAAACACCGCGATCGACGCGCTACAGCAAGCGACTACTCAAGCCGGACTGATGTCTGAAAGCGTTGAAAGTCTAGTGGCTAAAGTTCAAGCCCAACTGCGCCGTGCAACAGAACGTGAGCAAGCGACTCAACATGTGCAAGAGACTCCGGCGGTTGAACGTAAAACCACCACGCAGAGCGCCATTTCAGTCGACAGTTCAAGTGACAAAGCCACTAAGCAGACCTTATTAAAGGTGGCTGAGTTTTTGTCTGAACAAGAGTTTGGCATTGCCTTGGCAATACGAGTCAGGCGTTTTGCCGTGTGGTCAAGTATTACCTCATTACCTGAGCACGACGTCAGCGGGGAAACACTGTTACGGGCGATGGCGCAAGAACGAATCAAAGAGTATCACGACCAAATGCGTAGCCCAGATTTAGCCTTATGGCGTAAGGTAGAGCAGAGTTTGACCATGGCACCTTACTGGTTTGAAGGACAGATGATGAGCTATAAAATCGCGCAAAGTTTAGGCCAAAAGGCGTGGAGTGAAGCCATTTTGAGTGAAAGCCAGCAGTTTGTGGCACGTCTACCTGCGCTGCTCGAGTTGAAATTCAAAGGAGGCGAGCCTTTTGTCAATGCGAGCGTAAAAGAGTGGCTACTCAGCCAGCAGCAAAGTAGTGCCCAAGGCCAAGTAGCAGGTGATTGGCAAGACAAACGCAAAGAGGCGTTTAGCTTAGCGAAAGAGGGAGGCATTGCGGTGGCGCTCTCTATGCTCAACGATGGTCTGGTCAGCGCCAGTGAGCCAAGGGATAAATTCTATTGGCGGTTATTATCGGCTGATTTGTTAAATAGCAATAATTTAGATGCGATGGCGAAAGAACAGTACCAAACGTTACATGCTCAGGTTAGCACCATGAGCGTTACCGATTGGGAACCCTCATTAGTTGAGCAATTAGAACAATACACAACGTCAGAGTAAACGAAGGACACAAACCCATGTGGAAATTTATTGTTGGGATCGCAAGAAAGTTAACACCGGGCATTGCCGCGGCGATGCCTATTTTGCTATTTAGCACATTCATTCTATTGAATGTTGCGATTTGGTGGGCAGGCCCTTGGCTAGAGATCGCGGGTAATAAGCCACTTGAATCGATAACCGCTCGCGCAGTGGCAAGTAGCTTGTTCACTTTAGGTGCATTGGCCGTTTGGGGTGTTTGGCAGTGGCGAAAATTGCAAGGTTTTAAAGCCGAGCAAAAGCGTGAAGATCAGCTTCGCCAAGATCCAATTAAAGCCTATGAAGAGCGCCAAGAGGTTGAGCTGAACCAAGTGATGGTCAGCATGAAAGAGAACCTCAATAAACGTAATTATCTTTATGCGTTGCCATGGTATTTAGTGCTCGGTTTGGAAAATGCCGGTAAAACCAGCCTCATCAACCGCTCTGGGCAAAACTTTGTTTTTTCTTCGGTAATGCGAGCCTCGGGTCAAAAAAGTGAAAACCCGTATTCGTTTGATTGGTGGATTGGCGATGAATCGGTATTGATCGATCCAGATGGAGAGCTACTGACACAAGGTAACCACAGCAATGATAACGATGGTGCGATGGAGCGCCGTTTATGGCTTCATTTTGTTAATTGGTTGGAGAGAACGCGTAGCCGTCGTCCACTCAACGGTATTGTTTTAGCGTTAGACGTTTCTCATTTAGCAACCGCAACTGCAACCGAGCGTAAAGCTTACGCCAATTTATTGCGTGCTCGTTTACGTGAACTAATGGAGACGTTATCCACGCGTCTGCCTGTCTATATTGCATTGACGAAATTGGATTTATTACACGGTTTTGAACCTTTCTTTAAACATTACTCGCGCAGTCAGCGTGAAGATGTGCTGGGCTTTACCTTTTCGCTTGACTCTATTGATGACTTGGATAACTGGCTCAACGAGTTTTCAAAAGACTACAGTCAGTTTGTTGAGCGCATTAATGATGTGTTGCCGCATGCGGTTTCTGTACCTATGGATCTCGAAGAGCGCAATGCTATTTATAGCTTCACGCGTCAAATTTCTGGTTTAAAAGAGATCTTATTACAATTTTTCAACGATGCATTGGCCAGTGATCAGTTCTCTACGTCGGCTTTGGTGCGTGGCGCGTATTTCACTTCTGTGTATCAACAGGGCGTACCCACAAACGCATTTGATGATGCCGCTTCACGTCGTTACGGGCTAGATCATGCGATCAACAAAGCGCAGCAAGCCAAAAACTCAACGGTTTATTTCACACAAAAACTGTTTAATAACATTATCTATCCTGAAGCTGGGCTTGCCTCGGATAATTTTCGTGTTGCGAAGCAAAAACGCCGTTTGATTGGTTTATCGGTAGTGGCTTGTTCTATTGCAACTGTGTTATTAGTCGGCACTTGGCATCGCTATTACCTTAGCAACGTGAAGCACTCTGATGCGGTGTTAGCGAAAGTAAACGAGTACAAAAACGAGTTCCCCTCCAATCTTTATTTAGCCTCTCAGCAAGATGTTCTCG
The DNA here is from genome assembly GCF_963886625.1 of Vibrio sp. V23_P3S9T160. Taxonomy (NCBI): domain Bacteria; kingdom Pseudomonadati; phylum Pseudomonadota; class Gammaproteobacteria; order Vibrionales; family Vibrionaceae; genus Vibrio; species Vibrio sp. V23_P3S9T160. The sequence continues at coordinate 4,945 of NZ_CAWPDB010000146.1, read as the reverse complement.
TGCCGCTCAATAAAATTCGAGAGGCGACGTTAGAGTTTGGCTTCTTCCGTGATAAACCACAGTACATTTCCGATTTTGGTTTGTACCAAGGCCATACGATTGGCCCGATGGTTGAAGCCACCTATTTGAATTTATTAGAAAACCGCTTTTTACCGCTTTTGATGGCGGACGTAGTCGTACAACTTAACCAAGCCAAAACCGACGAAGAGAAGTTGGCTGTGCTGCGCGTTTATCGAATGATGGTAGATAAAAGCGGTCGCTATAAGGATTATGTACTCGATTATTTCTCCAAATACTGGCAGCAAGAGTTCGCTGGGCAACGCGTGATCCAAGAAGAACTACTGGGGCATTTAGACTACGCCATGTTACACACGGATTTAGCGGGTGATCGCGCGCGCGGTGATCGCAATGCAGAGTCGGTGATGAAGCCTTATGATCAGGTGGTGGCGAAAGTGCAGTCTGATCTTGGTTCTATGCCTAACGATCAACGTGTTTACCGTAATTTGAAGTTGAATGCACAAACGGTTCTTGGCCCCTCGATCAATTTACGCAACTTGATTGGCCCCGTCTTTGATGTGGTTTTTGAAGAGCGAGTGGTCAACAGCAGCTCGCTGTATATTCCGCAAATGCTTACCAAAAAAGGGTTTGAAGATTACTTTATGCCGCAATCAGAATCCGTTTCTGAGCTGGCCTTGATCGACAGTTGGGTTCTAGGGCAATCCAAATCGGCTCAATTTAGCGAAGCGGATAAGCACGACCTTCGTAACAAAATCCGCAGCCTGTATGTGGCGGACTACACCAATACCTGGCGTGCGGCTCTTAATGAAATCAGCGTTAAGTATTTTAGCGACATCAATGACGCAGTATCGGTATTAGAAAACTTTACTGGCAACATTGAACCGATGCAGCGGTTGCTTCGCACTTTAGAAAGCAATACTCAAATGTATGCCAGTGTGCCTAAAGATGAAGCCGCGCAAAAAGAGCTGTTAAAAAATCCAAAATACAAAGTTGCTTCGCAGATTGATGCGCCCTTTGCTGAACTAAACGCTATGCTCAAGCCAGTAGGAGACAAGCCAGCGTACATCAATGAAGTGTTAGTGGCGGTGGAAGAGTTACAAAATTACCTCAAATCGATTCAAGAAGCGCCAGATGTTGGTATGGCTGCACTTGATGCCACTAAAGCACGCGTAAAATTAGTGAACGCTGATCCAATTTACACGGTGAAACGTATTGCATCAGGTTTGCCTAAACCGCTCGATACTATGGTGTCTAAACTGGCGGATGAGAGTTGGTATGTTGTCAAACAAGAAGCGATTAAGCACCTTGAAGTTCGTTGGCATGATGATGTTTACAAAACCTTTGAAGAGAAATTAGCTGGTCGCTATCCATTTAATGAGTCATCCAACAAAGACAGTTCTCTTTCTGACTTTGAAGCGTTTTTTGCGCCCAACGGCACATTAGACAACTTTTACAACAACCAGCTAAGAATGTTTGTGGAAGAAAATATTGCGGTCAATGATGACGATAACGCGCAGTCGATTATTCGCAAAGACGTTCTAGAACAGCTCAAGCAGGCGAAGAAAATTCAGCAAGCTTTCTTTAACCGCAAAGGGGTCTTAGACGTTAGTTTCTCGGTTGAACCGTTACGCTTGAGCAACAACAAACGCCGCAGTGTGTTGAATGTTGATGGTCAATATCTCGCTTACAGTCACGGCCCAAGAGACAGTGTCGAGTTGATTTGGCCAAATACGCTGCGTGATTCTGCGATCTCTAAAGTAACGTTAGTGCCGACTAAAAATAATATGTCGCCACGAAGTATTAATATCCAAGGTCCGTGGGCATTTTTCCGCTTGCTTGAACAAGGTGATGTGGTGGGTGCTAGTTCCACGTCGGTTGACTTTAAGTTTGCAGTTGACGGTGGTGAGATGATTTATCGACTCAATTCAGAGGCAGATATTAACCCATTCACCGAGCGGTTATTTAAGTCATTCAAACTCTCTAAAACCCTTTACTAAAATAATAGTGAGGAGCGATTGGTCATCGCTCCTCAACTCACTTAGGACGCTGTAGTCATGTCCAATATTGTATTTATCGACCACGCTCGTTTTCATTTGATAGATGATGCTGCTGCTGTTCGTCACATTGATGCCTACCAAAAGGTGAGAGATGAGATCAACCGTCGTAACAACCCATTATCAGGTGGTCCAGACTGGGCTGTGGTGAAAGTTGCTTGTGAAACATTAGCAAAAGGCCCGGGGATTGACCTTTTGCTGTGCGGTTATTACACCGTAGCCTGTTTAAAAATGCAGGGTTTAGCAGGATACGCCAATGGTGTTGAACTGTTGTGCTGCTGCTTAAGTAATTTGCCAAAACCGGACGTAAAATCGGCGAAAATGCGTAAGGAAGTGCTCGATTGGGTTAATGCTCGTGTAGTGCGGGAGTTAAAAGATCTGCGTCCGAATCATGAAGCACTGCGTGATTTATACCGTTGTGAGCGCTTTTGTGAGCGCATGCATACCATTTTAGAGCTGCAACAGCCGGACTATTTGGTTGATTTCGAAGGAGTAGGTTTTGCTATTTTTGAACATATTGATCGTTTAGAAACGCAATATCATTCGCTACTAAAGCGCCATACTCAAACGGAACAGGTTGAGCAGGTGCGTAATCAAAAGCGCTCACGTGTTACGCATGTGGCCGCTTTTATATCCGGTGTTCTTGGTGTTGTGATGGTGTATGGGGCCGTCACTTATTTGCCGTTTTTCAACTCAATATCTTATGCAACCAACCTAAGGTTACCTGCTTTACATACGCCAGAGCAGGTCAATGCGTTTCAACAGGCCAACTCGCCAGCCAAGCTTGAACGGTTGTCAAATGAGATTGTGCCATTGTACCGAGAGGCGATTGAGCAAAAAATGGCGCGCTCTTTTGAATCGGCTCGTGTTGAAGCCCAGCAAGTGTTGGATGCGTTATTGCAACTTTATCCCCAAACCGAATCGGTGCTGGAGGTTGATCAAGCGTTTGCCGATGCTAAGCGTGAAGCTCTGCAACAAACTGAGCGCTTTATGGAGCGTTTTAGTGAAACGAGAACCAAGATGGCCAACATCGCGCTGCTCGCACAAAAAGGAAAATTAACCGAACTGCAAAGACAAACCAAATCGTTGGAGGAGTTCGCTATTAGTTTGTCACCTATTTACGGGAGAGCTGCATATGTCGAAGAGTTGCTCAAAAAAGGTGATGTTGTACAGGCTGAACAGGAGTTTATGATTTTGAAGCAGCGGCTTAATAATTTGAGCTGGAAAATTGCCGAGCTCGACAAGCAGTTTGAGCATTTGACTGTGACACATAATCAGGAAACTCAGGCTCAATAAGCTGAGCAACAATTGGTCATTTAAGAGCAACTTTTTGCTCGTAGTAGGCAGTTTGTTGCCTTCATCGATTGAGCTATTTATAAGCTCATGAATATCAATGAAAAATATCTGGCACTGCACTTGCTGTAATAGTGCCATTTTGCGATAAAAGAGTGGAAGGGAAAAAGATGGCAAGGTTAAGTTTTAGGCTCACTGTGGAGGGTTTGGCAGACGACACGTTAGTGGTGCGTGAATACCAAGGCGTGGAATCGCTGTCTGATAGCGCGCAGGCGGGCCAGCGCTGCTACGGTTTTCGCTATGAGATAAAACTGGCCAGTCGCCAATCTGGCTTAACGGCGCTGGAGCTGGTGGACAAAACCGCTCAGCTTGAGATGTTGCGTGATGGCCTTGTCGTGCAGCGCGTGCACGGCATTGTGCGCCAGTTCAGCAAAGGTGACATCGGCCATCATCACACCTTTTACTCACTGACCTTAGTCCCGACATTAGAGCGGTTATCACTGCGCCAAAACAGCCGCATCTTCCAGCTCAAAACCGTTCCCGAAATCCTCTCCATCGTACTGCAAGAAATGGGCATTAACGACTACGCCTTCTCGCTGAAACGTGAGTGTGCGCAGCGTGAATTTTGCGTGCAGTACCGTGAGACGGATATCGACTTCTTGCACCGCTTAGCCGCCGAAGAGGGCTTGGTGTATCACTTCATTCATGAAGAGGGGAAACACACCCTCTTTTTCAGTGACGACAGCCAAAGCCTGATAAAGCGAGAAACGCCTATCCCTTACAACGTCCTTGCGGGTGGCGTGATGGAGAGCCCTTATGTGTCGCAATTAACGCAACACAGCCAAACCGAAGTGAGCCACAGCGCGCTGCAAGATTACAGCTTTAAAAAGCCGAGCTACTCGTTTGCTCAGCAAGCGCAAGGGCGCGAAATGGATTACCAGCAAGCGACCTACGAACACTTTGATGCACCGGGTCGCTTTAAAGACGACGTCAACGGCAAAGCCTTTAATCAAATTCGCTTAGAGTACCTACGACGAGAAGCGCGTACCGCGACCGGAAAAAGTAACCATCCTGGCCTGCAAGCGGGCACAAAGTTCGACTTACAAGAGCATCTTGACGACAGCGCGAACCGCGATTGGGTTGTAGTGCAAGTGCACCACCAAGGGCGTCAGCCACAAGCATTGGAAGAAGAGGGCGGCAGTGGCGCGACCACGTACAGCAACCAATTCACGCTCATTCCTGCTGATGTCACGTGGCGTGCGACACCGCAAGCCAAACCTCAAGTGGATGGCCCTTGCATGGCGTTAGTCGTGGGCCCTGATGGCGAAGAAATCTTCTGCGACGAACATGGCCGCGTCAAACTGCATTTCCCGTGGGACAGATATTCCAACGGCGATGAACACAGCTCGTGCTGGGTGCGCGTCTCACAAGGTTGGGCTGGCAGCCAATATGGCATGATAGCCATTCCGCGCATTGGTCATGAAGTCATCGTCTCGTTTCTCAACGGCGACCCAGACCAACCGATAGTGACAGGCCGTACCTACCATGCCACCAACAAAGCGCCGTACACACTGCCGGAT
>NZ_CAWPDB010000145.1:0-24170 GCF_963886625.1 Vibrio sp. V23_P3S9T160 | reverse complement strand
CACTTCGACAAGTGAGTTAAACATTGCTTCTAAATTATTATTTAAAAGATTCTGATGCGCTTGAGTAAGCGGTGTGATTTGATCAAACCACTCAACATTTTGTGCTTTGGTAGGAATAGTCACAAATGCTATGCCTACCAATAGTAAACGAGATTTCTGCATCACGCTTTCATCTTGTATCCAACACCGCGCAAGGTTTCAATCTCTAAGCCTGGAAGTTTTTGGCGCAATTGCAGCACGTGGGTATCTACGGTTCTTGTCGTTGGAAAATGGTTATAACCCCATACATGATCAAGCAATTCGTCACGCGTAAACACTCTCCCGAGATTGCTTGCTAAAAATAAGAGTAAGTCAAATTCAGTACGCGTTAAGGTAATTGAATCTTCTTTAAAAAAAACTTCTCTTGTGGCTTTATCAATAACAAGATTGGGTGTAACCACTTTCGTGTCATCCTGCCCTTCTGATTCTGGTGAACGAAGCTGGGCTCGAATTCGTGCAAATAATTCAGCCTCGGCAAAAGGCTTGGTTAAGTAATCATTTGCCCCCGCGTCCAATCCGGCCACTTTGTCTTTGACCGTAACAAGTGCGGTTAAAAGAATTACTGGCAACTCTTTTATTTTACGCCATTCTGGCAAATGCTGAACAGAATCGCCATCGGATAATTGGCGATCGAGGATGACTAAGTCTGCACTGTCCCAATGCTGTTTAACATCTGCAATAGTTTCTGCATGTAAACAGTCATACCCTGCTTGTTCAAGGCTTACTAATAAGCCATCGGCAAGGTTTTTATCATCTTCAACGAGAAGCAATGTCTGTTTCACAGGGGATCTCCAATATAAATGTGGTTGGCGGTCCTGCGAGTGTCATCTTACCACCCATCCGACCTACCATTGATTCTACAATAGTCAAACCTAAACCTAAGCCACTTTTGCTGACAAAAGGTTTACGTAAATTTCTCCAATCTCGATGATTTAACAGACCTTGATCTGTAACTTTGATCGTGATTGAATTTTGTTTAGTTGTTACCTCTAACGTAACTGGAGCAACACCGTATTTTACTGCGTTTCTAATTAAGTTATCGATGCATGTCCCAAGCCAATAAACATTCAGTTTAGCTGCAATATCTTTGTTTATAACAAGATCTATGCTTTCGCGAAACTCTTCTTCCACTTTGTATTGTAACCATTCTTCAACGGAAGGTACCCAGTCTGTTGCAAGCGGCCTGCTCTCTGACTGTAAATAATCCTTACTGGCTTCGGCCAGTTGCCGTAAACGTCTGGAATCTTCGCATAGGCGTCTAAACTCATCGTAAACAGTTGATGGTAACCTTTCAAATTCGCGCCTAAATCCTTCAACGGTTAGCGATAGACTTGCAATGGGTGTTCTGAGCTCGTGAGTAAGAATCTGCAGCACCAACATACGACTTTTCATTTCCTGTCGTTTTGAATTCCAACGATAAAGGGACCAGCCTAATACAAGTATTATGTTAGCTAGGACAAGAATTACCATACTTATCCGTAACACGTTGGAATGATCTTCAACATTCCAACAAATGTTGCCTCTTTGTATAAAACAGGTCGAATTTTCCGAGGCCATGCTATAGCTGAGTCCTGCTTTACTCGCGTTGTCTAACCATACGTCTTCGTTAAAAACGTAATACATATCCCCTTTTCTCAGCCAAAGATCGCTGTTCTCTACAAACATGGTTGCACCTGATATAAGTGCTAAGATCGTATCTTCATTCATGTTTTGGATGCGGCCAAGCAAAGAATCCATACTTGCTTTGGTGCGCTCTCGTATGTGCATATATTGCTGCAACTCTACAAATTTATCAGGGTATTTTTTTACATAACGAGCCGCATATGTCCCGCCTCCTGGGTGAATCAAAGCGCTTCTCGCAAACCATTTCGACGGTAATTGAGATCCTTTACAGATAGCTCTAGTGAAGACTAATGGCTCTGTTATGAGTGGGCTCAGCGGCAACTTACCTGTGCAGCTTTGAGATAATTTGTATAACAACTGTAGATCTTTTAAAGGGTATTCAGCCGTTTGCGGTAACATTGATTCGGGAGTCAATAAGCGAGTTGGATAATCAACCTGCAAAGTACGGATATCATAACTTACATCAGCGGTACTATAATCAAAAAGCGACGCAAAAAGGTCGATGCGTTCTGGCAACGAATCGGCATAGGTTTGAATAGGTATTAGCACTAAAATAGCCCAAAAGTAGGTCTTAATCGCTTTAAACAAGTTTTATTTTCATTAATGGTTTAGATTAAAAACTATATAACATTATTAACTAATAATACATTGTACGTGTTATATCCATGTCAATAATGATTGCTCAAAAACAGAAGAAGCCAGCAAAATGCTGGCTTCTTCATTATCCTAATCGTAGATGCTATAACGCTTTTGAGATGGCGTCTACACTCTCTTTTGCATCACCAAAAAGCATGTGGGTATTATCTTTAAAGAAAAGAGGGTTTTGTACACCCGCGTAGCCAGTATTCATTGAACGCTTGAATACAATGACATTTTGCGCTTTCCATACTTCCAACACTGGCATTCCGGCGATCGGACTGTTCGGATCTTCTAATGCTGCTGGGTTTACTGTGTCATTTGCACCGATCACCAAAACCGTATCCGTTTCAGTAAAATCATCGTTTATTTCGTCCATTTCTAACACAATGTCATAAGGCACTTTTGCTTCAGCAAGTAGTACGTTCATATGACCAGGCAAACGCCCCGCTACTGGATGAATACCAAAGCGAACTTTAATGCCTTGTGCACGTAACTTCTCCGTGATTTCGTGAACAGGATACTGTGCTTGAGCTACTGCCATGCCATACCCTGGAGTGATGATCACTGACTTAGAGTTTTTCAGCATTTCGGCTACTTCTTCAGCGTTTATTTCACGGTGTTCACCGTATTCAACGTCTGCGCTGATAGTCACATCCTGGCCAAAGCCCCCGGCAATCACACTAACAAAAGAGCGGTTCATCGCTTTACACATAATGTAAGAAAGAATGGCACCTGAAGAACCAACCAGTGCTCCGGTTACGATCAGCAAATCATTCGCTAACATAAAGCCAGCCGCTGCGGCTGCCCAACCTGAGTAGGAGTTAAGCATCGATACCACAACGGGCATGTCTGCACCACCAATCGAAGCCACCAAATGGTAGCCAAACGCGAACGCTATCAGAGTCATAATAATCAATGCAAACATGCTGCCACCATTATTAACAAAGTAAATCATTAATAATGTGGAGACAACAATGGCCGCGAGGTTGAGCTTATGCTTATGAGGGAGATTGAGCGACGACGACGAAATGATTCCACGCAGTTTACCAAAGGCGACGATAGATCCTGTAAAGGTGACGGCACCAATAAATACCCCAATGAACACTTCAACCAAATGAATCACGTGTTCAGCGTGATCGAGTACAATTGGCGCATCGATATAGCTGTTATAACCCACTAATACCGCAGCCATGCCCACAAAACTGTGGAGAATAGCCACAAGTTCGGGCATTTCGGTCATTTCTACTTTTTTAGCATAATGAATACCGATACCGCCCCCAATTACCATCGCCAGCAATACCCAAGCTAAGCCCTGCGCATCTGGACGAAAAATAGTGGCGATGAGTGCGATAGCCATACCCGCTATACCATAGTAGTTACCAGCTCTTGCTGATTCCTGCTTTGATAATCCAGCAAGGCTCATGATGAAGAAGATAGCAGCAATAATATATGCGGCTTGTACTAATCCTGCAGACATATATTACTCCCTTAGTCTTTACGGAACATTTCAAGCATACGTTTGGTGACTGTAAAACCACCAAAGATGTTAATGCTTGCAATTAAAACAGCGATAAACGCGAGGAAAGTGACCACACCACTCCCTTGACCTATCTGCAATAAAGCTCCGACCACAATAATGCCGGAAATTGCATTGGTAACGGACATCAAAGGAGTATGTAAAGCATGAGTAACATTCCAAACGACGTAGTAACCCACAACACACGCTAAAACAAAAACGGTGAAATGGCTTAAAAAAGCCGCAGGTGCGACCGATGCGATCCAAGCAAAAGCGCCAACGGCAGCAACTAAGCCAGTAATTTTTTTCGTCGCAGAAACGGGTTCTTGTTTTTTGGGTTCAGGTCTAGTTGGTGCGGTCTTGACTTGCGGTTGAGCAGAGACTTGGATCGGTGGTGCTGGCCACGTTATTTCGCCTTCTTTCACGACCGTCACACCACGTAAAACAACGTCTTCAAAGTCAATATTGATGGACCCATCTTTTTCCTTGCATAACAATTTCAGCAAGTTAACGATGTTTGTTGAATATAATTGAGAGGATTGTGTTGGTAAGCGGCCAACCATATCAGTATAACCGACCACTTTCACACCATTGGCGGTTGTAATCACCTGATCGGCAACCGTGTATTCACAGTTCCCCCCGTTTGCAGCTGCAAGATCGACGATCACGCTACCAGCGCTCATACTGTCGACCATCTCTTTGGTGATCAGCTTAGGGGCTGGACGTCCAGGGATCAAAGCCGTCGTGATAATGATGTCGACATCTTTAGCTTGCGCTGCATACAGTTCAGCGGCCTTTTTATTAAAGTCGTCAGACATCTCTTTGGCGTAACCATCGCCTGAACCAGCCGTTTCTTGGAAATCGACTTCCAAAAACTCTGCACCCATTGATTGAACTTGTTCTTTTACTTCTGGGCGAACATCAAAAGCTCGTACAATTGCCCCCAAACTTCCTGCGGCACCGATAGCAGCGAGGCCAGCAACGCCAGCTCCGGCAACCAGTACTTTTGCCGGCGGGACTTTGCCCGCTGCGGTAATTTGCCCTGTAAAGAAGCGGCCAAATTCATGTGCAGCTTCAACAACAGCGCGGTAGCCAGCAATGTTAGCCATTGATGACAAAGCGTCTAAAGCTTGTGCTCTGGATATTCTCGGCACTGAGTCCATCGCCAGCACGTTGATTTTTTTACTTGATAACTGTTCCATCAATTCTGGGTTTTGTGCAGGCCAGATAAAACTGATTAGGCTTGCCCCTTCTTTGATCAAAGCAACCTCATCAATCGATTGTTTTTCATCAACAATCGGCGCATTGACCTTCAAGATAATGTCTGAATTCCAAACATCTTGTGTCGAAACAACCGTGGCACCAGCCGCCTCAAAAGCCGCATCATCAAAACTGGCTAAAACCCCAGCTTGAGTTTCAATGGAGACGTCGAAGCCTAGTTTGATTAATTGCGCTACCGAACTCGGTGAAGCTGCAACCCGTGTTTCACCCGTAAGGGTCTCTTTTGGTACACCAATTTGCATAGTTATTCCTTGACTATTGGCACAATGATTATTCTGTTTTTATCTAACCACCAGCATAACTGCAAGCAGTTTGTAATAAAAATACAAAATGCTATTACATATAAGGTTAAGTAATGAGTGATTGTCATAGGTGAAAGACAAAAACACAACGACATCCAAACAAAGCAGAGGTCGAACCACTTATCACAAAGCTCTATAAAAACAGGATATTAGCCATGTATTTTACTCAATGAATAAGGGTATCGACTAATGAGGATATTCATTATGATTTTTATCAAGTTGGACGATGTTAGGAAAAGATTTTCTCGCCCATCTGATCGATGAGCATTTTTGCTTTTTTAAGCATAAGCTCATCAGCGTCGCTTTTACTAGCTACGACATCGGAGCGGATAAAACGGTGAGTACATATTTCACCATTAACATCTTTACTAATTTTACCAGCGACACGATATTGCCCTGATTCAGACATTGCATCTTGGTAAATTAAAAAACCTTTATATTCAATGGGATCTAAAAGCTTCATTTTTGAGTCATTGCCTGACCCTTGATTAAATAAACGAGAAAAAAATCCCACAAGAACTCCTTTAAGACTTGTTTGTTTCAATAATCGGCTTCTCGAACCACTCTAGTTCTAAGTTATCGTCAAAGCGCAATTGGCCTAGAATGATAGGAATATCATCTTCTCTGTGTCTACGTCGATCATTAACGATCATGCTTTCCGCCGATTCAACGGCAACTTGTGCATTCTCTTTAAGTATGACCAATTTTTCTTCAGGTAGCGCAGAGAGAAAATCTATGTCGTATCGAATATAGATCGGTCTCAATTGAGCAAGGGATAAGCAAGCAAGATCGGCAAGCTGCTCATTATCATAGTGATTTACATACTTATCTTCAGCCAATACGCGTCCGACAAGTGTTTCCATGTAATTATGTACATCAACACTGATTTGCATCCTTACACTCCTTCCTCTTCGTACTAATCAAAATATTTAGATAGAACTTAGCAGTAACAACTTAACGTACCTTGGTGATTTTATACAACTTTTAGATGCGTTGTCGTCTAAACTTTGTTCAAGTGCTCGCTTTCATTTAGTAAGTCTAGCAAAAAGCTTGGCAATCTATTAAATAAAAGTATGCTATGGGCCTTATTATCAATTTTAATTTTAAATGCCACAAAGGTCATATTTGTATTATTAATGCCGACAAGTTTTGTATCATCTCATTGGTTTCGATTCTTATTCCCAATAGGGTTGCTAATAGCCATTATGTTGGGGATGGAAAACGTCATTCTGATCACTAGCGCCAATATTGGCTTCGCTAGTAACCTGCCTTATATTCTTTTCACGGTAGCAATCGCATTAGGACACATTTTTAAGCAAGGGCGTTTGGCTATGATCTCGACAGCGATGATGGTGGCCTACGCAATCATCCAGTGGCGCTTACAGATGCCCCTTTCTACGGGAACAACCTTGCTAGAGCTTTCGTTATTAAGTTTGTTATTACCCGTTTTGTGTTTAGTACCTTATGCGTTAGGAAGTAATGCTACTGTATTGAGTAAAACTTATGGCTTATACATCGCTATTTTGCTGCTGTTAATGTTTTGGGCCGTTGTTACTTTGATGTACGTCAGTGATGGCGGATTTGAGAATTTTAGCCAGGTTTTGTTAGTAACTATACCGAAAATATCGAAATTGCCATTTTTGTTGGTGATGTACCTCTTGGCATTAATTGGGGTCTCCGCAATATTTGTGCTCACGCGAAACCAGATCTTAGACACCAGCATTTACGCCAGTATTTTACTCTCCTCCGTCACCTTTATTTTTTTCCACGTGAGTTATATCTCAAGCACACTTTTCTCTCTAGCCGGGGTTTTATTGATCTTATATCTAATTTCGGCGGGCCATAAAATGGCATTTATTGATCGCTTAACGGGTATCCCAGGTCGCCACGCCTTAGATCTTGACATCAAATACTTAGGCAAAAAATATGCGATAGCGATGCTAGATATAGACCATTTTAAGCAGTTCAATGATCACTATGGTCATGACACTGGCGATGATGTGCTTAAGTTGATTGCTAGCCGTTTATTGTTGACTCAAGGAAACGCACGTGTTTATCGCTACGGTGGTGAAGAGTTTACCATCCTATTTAAAGGAAAAAATGCACAGCAAGCTGCAATCTACTTAGATTTGCTTCGCAAAGATATTGAACAGTACCAAATGGTCATTAGGAACGCAGAAGACAGACCAAAAGACGATAAGCTCGGTTCCAAGAAGCGTGAGCAGAAAACACCATCAAATCTTGTCTCTATTACGGTTAGTATTGGCGTTGCTGATAGCTACGCCTCAGAAAAACCTGAAGCAGTGTTAAAAATTGCGGATCAAGCGCTCTATAAAGCTAAACAAAACGGCAGAAATAGAGTTGAAGTATGAACAGTTACCTTGATTTAATGCATCACATTTTGGTATAGAAATCGCAAAATTTGATACTCAACAAGGCGTACATCACATTCACAGAAACTTCATTAGATTGTGCAAAATACTTTAGTTAAGTTATTCATGTTGCAACTGTTTCGCAACGTCAAAACAACATAGCAAGAGTAAGATTATGAGTGAAAAAGTAAACGGAATTGTAAAGTGGTTCAACCAAGATAAAGGTTTTGGCTTTATTACCCCAGATAATGGCAGCAAAGATGTATTTGTACATTTTTCCGCTATTACGGGTGAAGGGCGCCGCAACTTAGTCGATGGCCAAAAGGTGAGTTTTGTAATCACTGATGGTCAAAAAGGGCCACAAGCTGAGAGCGTCAGTCCCGTTTAAATTTTTAAAAAGAACGACTCTAATCCACTCTTTCTAGGGTGGATTTTTTGTTTCTAGTAGATTGGATAAATACGAGAATATTGGAGCGGGCAGCGGGAATCGAACCCGCATCATCAGCTTGGAAGGCTGAGGTAATAGCCATTATACGATGCCCGCGCACCGAATTGACGCTGTCACTATGCCACAGTTAGCAAAAAAGAAAACCCATTTTTTATCAAAACCCGCTCAAGCGAACAGTAAATAAACAAAGTAAATTCAATTGGTTGAGATTTGTGTGCTTTTGGTTATTTTTAACTCAATTGAATATCTACTCTTGCGTTTAAATTTTGAACTTTTCCATTTCTTGATTGAGTACAGTGACATTATCTTTTACTTGCGCTGACGTTTGGTTTGAGATTTGGCTAATACTTGCCACACTTTCCACCGAATTGACAACTTCTTGCATGAATTGAGTCATTTGGTGTGTTGATTGTTGTTGCAGATCGGCCGCCGAGGATAACTGGTGCATTTCCTTATCTAACGCCGTTATTTTTCCTTGTACGTCCATCATTTTGTTGAAGGCGTGGATGGTCTGCGCCGCACCTTCATTGGCAAGGTTCTGACTCATGTTAATTTCATTGACCACAGCCGCAGTCGCTGACTGTATGGCGTTTATAATAGTGTTAATTTCTGTGGTTGATTGAGTGGTTCGAGTCGCCAGCAGCCTAACTTCATCCGCTACCACAGCAAAGCCTCGTCCATATTCTCCGGCTCTTGCGGCCTCAATCGCCGCATTTAAGGCCAGAAGGTTAGTTTGTTCCGCTAATCCCTCTATTACTTCGGTCACACGCCCAATCGATTCGCTTTCTCGACTAAGATCGAGCACCAATTGCGTTGCCTTTTGTATGGTTTGATCAAGCTTATCAATACTTTTTCTATTTTGTTCTAGCGCCGAGGCTCCCTCTTTGAGCTCATTTTGTGATAACAAAAGAGATTGCATAGATTGTTCAGCTTTTTCTGCGGTCGCCATAGAATACTGCGCCACATCGCTCAAACGTACTGTAACCTGCTCAATACTTGCTCGCTGCTGCTGTACTTGCTGCCGAGTGTTTGAGTTATAGTTCAGAAGCTCATCCATGTTTTGACTGACCTGTTGCGCTTTGGTACTGACTCCCTGAACGATCGTTCGCAGTGAGTTGTTCATATTGTTTATCGCGGCGGTAAGCTGAGATAGCTCGTCGCTACCTTCACACAAAAGTGCTGGTTGAGAGACATCTCCTGCCGCAATGATTTCGGCTCTCTTTCCGATTCGACTCACTCTGCGGCCGATATTCTTACCTAAGTAATTGGAAAGCAAAACAGCAACTGAAACAGTCACGGCAATCATGATAAATAACACGTTAATCACATTACTAATGCTACGACTCATCCTTTCACCACTTTGCTCTGCTTTTGATTGTTGAGTGGCGATAACATCTTCAAGACGGTTAGTCATTTTATCTACGGCAGGCATAAGTTGTGTGGCCATTTTTTGGTTGACGCCGTTCCATTGCTCAGATTGGCGTATTTCAATCACCTGCTGTGCGAGTGGGAAATAAAGCTGCTGCATCTCATTAAATAATGACCACAGACTCTGTTCATCATCGGATAGCAAAGAGGACTTTTCCACAATTTCAGCAACAGATTGGTTGTGAGAGTTAATTAGGTCTTGATATTTTTCGAGATGTTCAGGCTTCGCATACAGTAAGAAATCTCGCAACGATGCCAGTGCATTAGCTAACGAATTATAGCTGTCAGCATACAATTTAAAGAGACGTTTCCGCTCCCCTCCTTCTTTGTTAGTCGACTCGTCGTTAATCAGCCCTTGTAACTGGTCAAGGGCAACTTCTGCTATGGGGGCGGCCTCGTTAATGAATAATGTGTGGGCAGGTAAATTATCCTCACTTTGGCTCAGTAATACGATGCCTTGGATATGCGCTTTGATTGCAGCCCATTCGCTTATGATCGCGGTGTATTGCTCACTGAGAATCAGCGTTTCTAACACCGGTACCGTTTTGTCCATCTGTCCAATAATAGTTTCAAGTTTTGTCAGTTGCGTTGCACCCACTGCACTTTGAGAACCCACCAATAAATAGGCGCGTAACGTTGAAATAACCTCTTGCATCGACTGCTGAATATTTCGGCTAGTATTCACGGTTGGCAGATCCGTTTGTAGCAATGAATTAGTGTGAGTTTCGACTTGCGTAATACTGCGATAGGTAAAAAAGGTCGAAATGATAAGAAGCACCACCAGCAATAAAAAACTTAATTGCAACTTCCCTGATATCGAGAGTTTCATCCTTTGACTCCTCAAAATTTTCTTCGTTTAACTATAGCGGGTTCAATGGGTTTATTAAATGCGTATAGCCAATGCGAGTCTACCGTATACTCGTTTTATAACCCTAAATTGAGCATTGTGCGTTCAGTTGTGGCGTTTATTCCACTCGGGCTATTTATCATCCCTAATGCGCTATTTTCATCGTTTTGTGGTGCATTTTGTTAATCTTTGCTTTAATTGGGACAAATATTCCTAAATTTCTCATGTTATGTCTTTTCATCGACTTATTATTCTTAGCATCGTGTTTTTTTCAGGATGTGCAATGTATGCGGGCTTGAACTATGACCAACTGTTTGGTGAAGCAAGCGTTCAGTCAAGACAATCGCCAGTAGATTCAAAAGAAGCCTCTTTCTTTTTAAATGATGTTAAACCCATCATCGATCAGCGCTGCGTGGTCTGTCACGCCTGTTATGATGCGCCCTGCCAGCTAAAAATGTCTTCAGTTGAAGGGATTGATCGTGGAGCCAGTAAAGCGTTGGTTTATCATGGTACGCGTCTGACGGCGTCGGCTCCTACCCGTTTGTTTGAAGATGCACAATACACAGAGCAGTGGCGAGATTTTGGTTTTCATCCTGTGCTGAACGAGAGATCTCAAACGCCTACCGCGAATCTAGAAGCAGGATTAGTCGCGAAATTATTAATGCAAAAAGAGGAACATCCGTTACCAGAACAAGATCAGCTAAAAGGTTTTGATTTTTCGATAGATCGCGAACAAGTTTGTCCAACAATTGAAGAGTACGGACAGTACAAACAAGATCACCCAACGTGGGGAATGCCTTATGGCATGCCAAATCTTAGCCCTCTTGAATACAATACGCTACTCACGTGGCTCAGAGATGGCGCAATCATGAATGGTCATATTCCGCTCACTTCTGATCAGGAGAAATCGGTTGCGCAATACGAAAACTTTTTAAATAAAGGTACAGCAAAGAATCAGTTAATGGCTCGTTATATCTACGAGCATCTTTTTCTTTCTCACCTTTATTTTTCTGAACTTGCTGGTCAACCTAGATTTTTCACTTTGATACGTTCGACAACGCCCCCAGGCGAGCCTGTCAACCGAATTGCGACAAGACGTCCTTACGATAATCCTGGTGTAGAACGCGTCTACTACCGTTTGATTCCTGAGCAAGGCAGTATCGTAGATAAAACTCATTTACCCTATGCGTTGAATAAAAAACGTCTTGATGATTGGCAAGCATGGTTCATTCAACCTAATTATCAAGTCTCAGTTTTGCCTAGCTATGATATTGAAGTTGCCGCCAATCCGATGACGGCATTTGATGCCCTTCCGGTTAAAGCACGCTTTCGATTCATGTTAGACAATGCTCAAAACACCATCATGGCTTTTATCAAAGGGCCAGTGTGTCGTGGCCAGCTAGCCCTGAATGTTATTAACGACCATTTTTGGGTGTTCTTTCTAGACCCAGAGAAAGCTGATTTACCCGAAGTGAATCAATTTTATCGCTCGCAAGCCGCGAATCTAAAACTGCCAAGCGAGTTGGAAAGTAACACGTTGCCTATTACTCATTGGGTCCGTTATGCGCATCAACAAGCACGTTATTTGAAAGCAAAGTCTGAATTTACTAATCAGTGGTTCAAAAATGGCGAGAACTTAACCACGGATGTACTGTGGATGGGTGATGGCTATAACCCGAATGCGGCACTGACTATTTTTAGGCATTTCGATAGTGCATCGGTAGTGCAAGGTTTGGTGGGAGAAAAACCCAAAACAGCATGGGTTTTAGACTATGCCCTACTAGAAAGAATCCATTATTTACTGGTGGCGGGTTTTGATGTTTACGGCAATTTCGGCCACCAGCTCATTACTCGCATGTTTATGGATTTTCTGCGTCTTGAAGGTGAAAGTAATTTTGTCTCTCTGTTGCCTAGAGAGATAAGGCACCAAGAGCAGTCAAGTTGGTATCAAAATCAAAGCACTCAACTCAGTGACTTTTTGCAACGTAACGTTGCCCCTTTTGATCAACCGACCAGTATTGTTTACCACACGCAAGATCCAAAATCTGAGTTGTTTGATCTTTTGAAGTCTGAGCTTCAACCTGTGTTATCAAATCGTTATTTGATAATTGACACTGGTTTTTCAAAGCGTAGTGAACAGATGTTAAATAGCATTAATAAGATCAAAGGTGAAGGGTTGTTGGCTGTGCCACAAATTATGATGTTGATGATCACGGCTGAAAACGGAGAGGATCAACTGTTTACTTTGTTACACAATAACGCCCATCTCAATATTTCAAGTCTATTTGATGAACAAAGCAACCGTGACCCAGCGAATGATGATTTGACTCTAGTGAGAGGTGTCATTGGTAGTTACCCTTCTGCTTACTTGTCACTGCATGAACACGAGATCGCAGAATTGGTGATGCTATTGAGTAAAATGCAAAATGAGCAGGACTACGTTAAGTTGCTCGATAGGTTCGCCATTCGCCGCAGTTCTTCGAAGTTTTGGCCGTTCAGCGATAAAGTTCATGCATGGTATCGAAAAAATCAACCTGTCGAATCTGGTTTACTTGACTACAATAGATTTGAAAACAGATAAACGTCACCTTTAATGGGTGAGATGAGAGGTGCCAAATGACCATACGCGACAGCATTGAAGCACTAGAACAACAAATTTATGTAGCCTGTTCTGAAGGTGACTATGAGACCGTCAATCAGTTAGAACATCAGTTGGAAGTGTTACTGTATAAGGCACAACACCCTTTTGATGATGATCCTAATGGGTTAAATAGCGGTTCGACGACAAATGACGAATGGCGCTGAATAAAAGACGGGAGCCATATCGCTCCCGTCTATTTATCAGATCATTAAAAAACAGAAAATTAGAAAAAGTCTATTGAGTTACGGCCACTTTCAGCATCTTTGCTGTTAGGTGCATCGGAGTTCTCTTTCTTTGTGGTCGTCGGCTTATTTCTAGCCGGTTTGGTTTTTGACGCCTTTTGCTTCGGCTTAGGCACATTTGTTGCTGCCACTACCGACGTCACATCAGTTTCAGGTACTTCAGTCACGGGTTGATCACACAATACAACGTAGTACTCCTGGTTAAATTCAAGAAAATCCCCATTGTACATTTTACGTCGTTTTCGAGTTTCAAGTTCTCCATTGACTGCCACGTAACCATCGCTAATCAGGAATTTTGCTTGCCCGCCACCATCCACTAGGTTAGCAATCTTTAACACCTTATAAAGCTCAATAGGTTGCGACGAAACTTCAATACCAATCGCCTCTATTTCAATTTCTTCGTTTTCTAATGTGTCTTTATCGTTAATCATTACGCTTTTCTTATCACGAATTTGCACGCAGTGTAATGCTAAATGCACAAATTAGGAACCACAGTTAAATACTTCAACTGAACTTATAAGCCCACCGTTTTGTCATACACACATCACTTAGGTTACCTTGTCACCATTTTCTGAATGCGTTCCGCTCGCTGTTCATCGCTTTCTTGACTTGGTGGTGGCACGGTAAGCCCCTTAATCACTGCAGGGCGTTGCGCGATTTCCGCCAACCAACGTTGTAGGTGCTCAAGCCCGTCAATATTAATGCCACTCCATTCGTAAATTCTCACCCATGGCCATGTTGCGATATCGGCGATGGTGTATTCATCACCCGCAAGATAACGGTGATGCTCTAATTGGCTATCCATGACTTCAAATAGACGTCGCCCTTCTTTTTGGTAACGATCAATGGCAGGTTGTATTTTTTCTGGAAAGTAACGAAAGAAGACATTAGCTTGCCCCATCATCGGCCCTACGCCTCCCATTTGAAACATTAACCATTGGATCACTTGAGAGCGGGCTTTCGGATCTACGGGCAAAAATTTTCCCGTTTTTTCTGCTAAGTAAAGCAAAATTGCCCCAGATTCAAATACTGGAAAATCATCGTTATCTTTATCTACAATTGCGGGAATACGTCCATTCGGATTGATGGCCGTAAACTCAGGCTCTTTTTGCTGATTGGTTGAAAGATCAAAAGCGTTGACCTTGTATGGCAGCCCCATTTCTTCTAATGCAATGGAGATTTTCTGACCATTCGGCGTTGCTGCGGTGTACAGTTCAATCATTAGTCGGTTCCTCGGTGAAATGACGGGCGTTGCTCAACGGATTTAAGCAAATAGCAAAATTGCCACTTTGTGTCTCAACAAGGATATAAGCAGTAATCTCTTTAGACGTAAACTCTCATGCACGATAAACTAAACACAACCATAATTTTATAACGAATTATCCATGATAAAAGTGACAGTGTCTCGCTTAATAAAAGGCCACGATTTAAAGCAATCCATTGCCGCGTTGATAAAGCAAGAGAACATACAAGCAGGTAACATCGCTTCTTGTGTCGGGTGCCTGTCTGAAGTGCGCATCCGCCTCGCTGATGGTTTTTCAGAGCTACACCTTGTTGATGCATTTGAAATTGTCTCTTTGATTGGTACGCTAACCGCATCTCATCAACACTTGCACATTGCGGTTGCAGATAAAACAGGCAAAGTGATCGGTGGTCATCTTTTGGATGGTTGTTTTGTCAATACTACCGCAGAGCTGATTTTACATTCCTACCCTAACTTAGTGTTTCAGCGAGAATTTGATAATCAAACGGGCTACAGTGAGCTGGTGGCACCTTGTTAAAATCCCTTTAATGATAAAAGTGAATGCGCATATACTGGTCTGCATTCTGTAAAATGTGGTGAAGCGTGTTTTTTATTCACCCATTTCTCCCCAATAACGATAGGCAATTCGACGTTGAGCAATTTCCGTCTGTGAGCTATCTCTCACATCTGTTCTTTTTGTAATAACTCTGTATAATTCGCCGCCTATTTAACCATTGTTTATGTTCTGCTGATTTGGCGTCTGCACATCACTGATTCGCTAAACTGAATACCTAGGAAAACTCTCTTGATCTCTACCGCAAATATCACCATGCAATTTGGCGCTGAGCCTTTATTTGAAAACATTTCTGCAAAATTCGGTAACGGCAATCGCTACGGTTTGATTGGCGCTAACGGCTGTGGTAAATCGACGTTCATGAAGATCTTGAGTGGCGCGTTAACTCCCAGCTCAGGCAACGTCTCCATTACACCAGGGCTAAAATTGGGTGTGCTGAGCCAAGATCAGTTTGCTTTCGAACAATACACGGTAATTGATGCCGTGATTATGGGTGACCGTAAACTATGGGAGATCAAGCAAGAGCGTGACCGCATTTATTCATTAGCCGAGATGAGCGAAGCCGACGGCATGAAAGTCGCCGAGCTTGAGAGCGAATACGCTGAAATGGATGGTTACACCGCCGAAAGTCGCGCGGGTGATATTTTGTTAAAAGCGGGTATTGAGGAATCGTTTCATTTTGGCTTGATGCAACAAGTGGCTCCTGGTTGGAAACTGCGCGTTTTGTTGGCGCAAGCCTTGTTTGCCAACCCAGATATTTTGCTGCTTGATGAGCCAACCAACAACTTAGACATCCACACCATTGGTTGGTTGGCTGAAGAACTTAATCAGCGTAAATGCACCATGATTATTATTTCCCATGACCGTCACTTTTTGAACTCAGTGTGTACCCATATGGCTGATATTGATTACGGTGAACTGCGTATTTATCCGGGTAATTATGAGTATTTTCTTGAAGCGTCAAGCTTGATTCGAGAGCAGTTACTCTCTGGCAACGCGAAAAAAGCGGCCGAGATCAACGAACTGCAAGACTTCGTTAACCGCTTTGGTGCCAATGCTTCAAAAGCAAAACAGGCTAGCTCACGCGCAAAAAAAATGGACAAGATCAAGCTTGATGAAGTGAAATCCTCAAGCCGCATCAGTCCTTCGATTGATTTTGGTGAAGGTAAGAAACTGCATCGCCTTGCACTTGAACTACAAAATCTCGGCCACGCTTTTGACGATGAACAGCTCTTCAACGGTGGTAATCTGCTGCTTGAGGCGGGCTCGCGTTTGGCGGTAATTGGTGAAAACGGCGTCGGTAAAACAACCTTTCTACGCTGCTTAGTCAAAGAGCTGCAGGCCAACCAAGGTGTGGTGAAGTGGTCTGAGAATGCCTCAATTGGCTATTGCCCTCAAGACAGTACTGTCGATTTTGATAACGATCTGACTATCTTTGATTGGATCTCGCAGTGGCGCACAGTAAAACATGATGATTTGATGGTGCGTGCCATTCTTGGCCGACTACTCTTTACAGCCGATGATGTGAATAAGAAAGCAAGAAACTGCTCGGGTGGTGAGAAGAACCGTCTGCTATTTGGCAAACTAATGATGCAAGATATCAACGTGCTGATCATGGACGAGCCAACCAACCACATGGATATGGAAGCGATTGAGGCGCTCAATAACGCGCTAAAGTCCTACACGGGGACACTGATTTTTGTTAGCCACGATCGCGAGTTTGTCTCTTCGCTGGCCACTTCGATCATTGATGTGAAAAACAAACAGTTGGTCTACTTCCAAGGTACGTACGATGAATACTTGGCTCATCAACAGAAGTTGTTAGCTGCGGCGTAATCAAACCAACGTCATAATTCTTGATACTTGTTGCCGCCAGAAATGGCGGCAACAACGGATAATTTAGATTCTGCTGTTTAGTCTTAGCTTATTTTATCGGCCACTGACAAGCCGCCTACTTGTAACTCCAAGTCGTTTGGGTATCACTGTAATTTGTTATAACTCTGGTTTAACCCAAACATTGCTAAAATCAAACCAGCCTAACGCGTTGCATTTCGCGTTTTGTAATGCACCACATTGATCTTTGCTTATCCCTAACCAACAGTGGAACATCGGGATAACTTGCTGTTTTTCTATCAAAGACTTGCCAATCTCTTTGGCTGGAAATATGGCATTTGGATCGGCGCGCCATTCATCCACTAACTGACACCAATACGAAAAATCTTCAGCGCGGCTTAGATGCTCGATATCACTGTAATCAAGTAACCATCCTGCTAACGCATCTTCTCTATGGTTGGCAATTCCCATCGGTTTGACCCAAACATCGACAGCATCGGTGTCTTCAACCGTCAAATCATATTTAACAAGCTCCACCGAAATCCCATCTTCTTTTAACAGCTGTTGTATTGTTTTCACTAAGCTTGGAAACATAGGATGTTGAGCATGATATGCAATGGTGATCGAACGCTCGCCCGGCGGTGTAGCGGCAACATCTCCCGATGACTGATGATACCAGCCAGGTTTCAGGCCATAAGCAGGTAACACCCCCAACTCGACCACTTTGTCTTCTGGTAATTGACGAAATAGGTTGAGAGTACTGAGCTTATTGGTGAGGTAGCTAGCCCAATTTACATCTGCGGCGACGCCATTTTTTCGATTGAGTAACAAGTAAGTACAGCCGGGATCAAGATCCACGTCTTCTGTAAATGAACCTCGCTTTGTTTTTATCGGATGCGATAAGCTAGGAAAAACCATCGAAGAATGTACTTCGTCAATCACCCACACTTCGACCCGGTCTAACAAAGGCCTAAATCCAAAATATCCATCAAACGCTTGCAAAACTAAGCGTTTTTCATCATTTAAAATGACTTTGTAAGGGCCAGTACCAATCGGCATTAAATCAAAATTATCACTACGATTGGACTCTGGTAGTAAAATCTTGGCACATGACTCAGATAAAAGAAGCGGTAAGCGACTATCCGCTTTTTGTAAAAAGATATCGATAACCCAATTGGAGGGCGAGCTGATCCTATCAAGATGAGAGAATAAATTCAGAAATCGCAATTCCCACAAACTTTGGATAACACCGTCGGTGGTAAGCAAATCACCATTGTGGAAACGAACCCCTGGGCGAAGATAAAAACGCCAATGTGTTGCTGTCACCGATTCCCATGTATGTGCGAGATCTGGCTGCAGCTGTTCATACTCATCTAGCCGCGTTAATCCACTAAAAATTTGCATTACGATATGTTGCTCAGATCGACGCATGGATTTTAGCGGGTTTAGCATTGAAAGCGGGCGATAATAAGGCAACCGTATGACTTGCAGACCTTCTTGATGCTGAACACCAAGATAGCTTTGGATCACTTGCGTCAGTTTCGCCGCATCTTGATCCAGTACCGAGAATGCATGGCCAATTTTACCTTCATCTAAGTATCGACGCGCAAGGTTTTCACTGACATCACTGCGACTACGTTTAAAAATGAGATCGGATAATTTTCCACGCCCCGCCGCAGGACGCCATTCTATCCAGCCTTCATCCTCCATTTTATTTAGAACAATACGCGCATTACGGCGTGTGCAGAAAAGGATCTCGGTGATCTCTTCTAGCTGGACACCAACATCTTGGCCGTTAAAGTGCTCAAATAAGGATTCAAATTGAACGCGAAGTCGTGGGCTACTCATAAAGAGGAAATCTCAGTTTATAAAAAACAGAGATAGTTTCCTCATTTTATATTGGTTATGCAATAGTCTTAATCACTGTTTAAAGAATATTACAGCCGAGTTGTTGAGAAAGTTGCTGAATTTGCTCTTCGTTGTCCAACTTAATCGACCATTTACTTTCTGAGCAATTTACAGAGATGACATTCGCCCCTCTCCCAATGAGCTGAACAGCATCGGCTTGGGCTTGTAGCGTGATGGCGAGATCACCCAATACTCGTACCACTAATTCATGGGGTGTTACGATGATTTTTCCACCTGAAAATTCAATCACCATTTTATAAATCAACCTTGATAGCTTGAGAACGGTTACGAATTTTTTGTACTGCGACCGTCAAACGGCTGGTGCACACCAAACGTTCGCGCTCATCAGTGATATTGATTTGCCATACTTGCGTTGAAATACCAAGATGGATAGGTGTCGCTGTTCCTATAACCATCCCCTCTCGCATGGCGCGAACATGATTAGCATTAATGTCTAACCCTACACAATAGTGTTCTTGATCCACACTGAAGTTCGCGGCAACTGAACCTAGGGTTTCCGCAAGTACCACCGAGGCGCCACCATGCAGCATACCAAGCGGCTGATGGGTAAAGTGACAAACAGGCATGGTCGCAGACAAAGAGTGATCAGTATAATCGGTATAAATAATATTGAGATGCTCTATCAAGGTGTTTTTGGAGGTGGCGTTTAACGTTATTAAATCGATAGGCTTCTTCCAAATATCCATGCTTTTTTGTCTCATTCATCGTAAAAGAGATTCATTCTATACTTAAACAGTAACAACTTGCAGCGAGTAATCAGTCAGTTCCAGCGATTGAGATCCTGCCAACTACACATTTTCGAGACAGATCCGATCGCTCATAAATATTAACTGCAGTGTTGTCATTAGCAGTTTATCGGTGCTAAGAAGCCTCTTCATACAAAGATGTCATTTAAGCGCTTAAAGATGAGCACAAAAAATGCTCTGATACATGGCTTACAAGTGTCAACGTACCGAATCAAGTACCTAAAATGCGTAATGGCAGTTGTAGCAGCTCATCCCCTGTCGTTGCAAAACCCCAAATAATAGCGATAAGTGCAGCCACTAAGCTGACATACCAAAGTGAAGCTACAATTTGTCCATATCGATTCAGAGGTAGCAAATGACTTTGATGACGCTGCTTCCATTCCATCACAATTTCAATGCTGCCCATAATCAATAAAAAGCCGAACAGGGTTAATCCAAGCCAATAGCTCAAAATGACACCAGCGATCGCCGCAAGAGCACACAACGCAATCCCCAAAGTGCTGTTCATAGAAAAGCTGATGCTTTTTAACACGTGACCACCATCAAGCGGCAATATAGGCAATAGATTGAAGAGATTGAGAAAGGCATTAAAAACAGCAAGGCCAGCAAAAAATATCTCTCCTGTTATCCAATAAACGACAACCAGCACAACCGAGAGAAGCAAACCAAAAAATGGCCCCATAATTGAGATCACTACATCTTGCCAACGTGTATTGATTTTTTCATCACTTAATGACAAGCCACCAAGAAATGGAATGAGATAAATGCCTTTAGTCTTCATACCAAAATACTTCATCGCTTTGATATGGCCAAATTCATGGAACACCAAACAGGCAATAAGCGCCATAGCAAACTGGAAGGAAAATAACCACGAATAGGCTGCGATACTTGCTGACGCCAGAACAACTTTAATCAGCTTGGCACTTTTCAGTGCTTTCATACCAAGTGAGACTAGACCAATAAGGCTAAAACGTCGCTCCGGCTTTGGCGGGCTATATGGTGTTTGTTTTTCAATGTCTTTTTCTGAACGCTCACCTTGCGTGACAATGTCACCATTGACTAATGCCTGATAACGAAGTTTAAAAGGCTGCCAACTCAGCTCGACATTCAGCTCACACTGGATCGGCGTTTCACCACTTAACAACTGAAATCTATGGGTCGTTGTCGCCTCGATATTCCCTGTCGCATCGCATTGCGCGACCAGTTGATTATCCCAATAGAGTTGCTGCCAGCCTGACATTGAACCTTCGAGACGAAGTGATTTTCCTAAAAATGGAGCGGAAAGGAGTTCCACAGTGATACCTACATACAAACATAAAAACGGCGTTCATTATGCCTTTGAGCAATAACAGCGTAAAGCACGATGCCCGTTTTCTTACTATTGAAGATGACTTAGTTCAATTCCCTCACGAATACCAAGCTTTTTTCCATCTCCCCTTTTAATTCCAGTCGTAACGTGGATAATACGCGCTTACATATTTTTACAAGGTGGGTACTATGTCTACTGAAGCAACTTTACTTGAACGCAGCCAATCAAAATGTGAGCTTTGTTCATCAGAATCTCCATTAGCTCCATTTGTGGTAGCGCCACACACTATGGTTACTGTTGACCATGCCGTTATGTTGTGTGATGTCTGCAAAGGCCAAATTGAGAACCCAGAAACAGTAGATGTGAACCATTGGCGTTGTTTGAACGACAGCATGTGGAGCCAAGAGCAACCCGTTCAAGTACTGGCGTGGCGTCAACTTAAGCGCCTTGCGGCCACTGAGGGTTGGGCTCAAGACCTACTTGATATGATGTATCTTGAAGAAGAAGCTGCAAAATGGGCTGAAATTGGTATGGATGATGATGCAGAAAAGCCTCGTGATGTGAATGGCGTAGAACTGAAAAAAGGCGACGACGTAACCATCATTAAAGATCTCCCTATCAAAGGCTCAAGCCAAGTCATTAAACAGGGTACTGTGGTTCGCGGTATCAGTTTAAGCGACGATCCTAAGTTGATCTCTGGTAAAGCCAATGGCCAATCGATGTATATCATTGCTGAATACTGTCGCAAAAAATAATAGCCATTGACGAATAAAACAAAGGCGCAACTTAGTTTGCGCCTTTGTTTTTCGGAAACCGTTGTTTTCATGAGCAGTGAAACTAGTAAATTTTAAATACAAAAAAGCCGACGATTTAATCCGTCGGCTTTTACATCTCTACACATTGAATTAACGGTATAAACCGATATCTTTCTGCATGTGACCAGACAAATTATTCGCGTAGTAGCTGCGAGGTTCGCTGTGGTCGACAAACAGAATATCAACTAAATGTGCAATCAATCCTTTGAAGTTAACCGCGTAGGTTTTTTTATCCATAGAGGTAGGTGCTGTAATCGTACCCATATTCATTGCTTGTGCCATGATAGCCTCTCTGTTAATTCGGTAACTTACTTTGTTGAAATGAATTCTAGGTGATATTTTTTTAGTTAAAAAATGACAAATTTTCCACATTCAAATTAGTTATTCTAATGAAACAACCCCATAACAATGCATACTTTTATTACCCACGATAATCGACTATTTATTCACATTAGGCTTTATTTGGTGAATTTAAATCGCAATGAAAAACAAAAAACCAATTATTTACAAAATTTTCACATTAATATTTTTATCGTCGGTTAGATAAAGGATAAATAAAGGAGAGAGGTAAGTATTGTCAAACACTTACCTCTGTTTACTTATATTATGACTTATGAGTAGCAGGTAATGGACTTCTCTGCTTATAGACAGAAGCCAACACCGCAATAATCATAGTGACTAACAGTACACCCAGTGAGACTGGTGTCGGAATTTCCCACGCAGAACCGACTAGCATCATCTTAATACCAATGAAGATCATGATGAAGGAAAGCGCTGGTTTTAGGTAAATAAACTTATCCATCATCCCTTGCAACACAAAGTACAAAGATCGCAAACCAAGTAACGCAAACACGTTCGCTGCTAACACTAAAAAGGGTTCGCGGGTCACGGCAAAAATAGCTGGTATTGAATCTAATGCGAACATGACATCCATAAAAGCAATCACGCCAATCACAATCATCATTGGAGTCACAAACCATCGCTTATTGCGGCTCACAACCAAAGCGTTTCCTTCGTAATGATCCGTCACATTGAACCAGCGTCGAATCAGTTTTTCTGGCATTGGGTTTAGCTGTTCCTCGCCTTTCTCGCGTGCAAGTTGAATACCGGTCCACATAAGAAATAATGCAAACACATAAAGTAACCAATGATATTGTTCAAGTAGCTGTGCACCAATCACAATCATCACCGCTCGTAAACACAAAGCGCCGATCACTCCCCACAATAGAGCCCGCGGGCGTAAATGCTCAGGGACTGCGTATTGATGAAAAATAATCGCAAAGACGAATAAGTTATCAACACTTAACGATTTTTCTAACAAGTAACCAGTAATAAACGAGATCGTCGCCTTTTCGGCACTGTATGAACTGGTTGGTGCGTAACTATCCCAAAAGAAATAGATACTCGCGGCGAATGCAAACGCCAGCATAAACCAAATCACGCTCCAAACGGCAGCTTTAGTGATCGTGACTTTACCGCCACGTGTTTGCCAAATATCGATAACAACAAGAAATAGAGTCAGAATTGCAAAGCTGAGATAGGTTGTTGGGGTCATATATCCTCCAAAGGCGGAAGGATAAGATGGGATTAACCGATCGAAACCTTCCGCAAACAAAAACCGCTGTTCATAATGAACAGAGCTGAATGCGTTGGTCTCGTCGAAATAAGCATTCCGTTTTTAACAGAAGGCTATTTATACTTACCGGATAAGCATGCGCTTAACGAGCTGACGATAAGTAAACAAAGGCGACTACTCCCCAATCAGCGCGGATTTTATGCCTATTGGATGCAAAGGTCCATAGCCGTGATCAAAAAAAGGAGCCATTTATGCTGTCTCTTATACACAAATCCCCAAGCCTCTGCTTGGGGATTTTTTTGAACTAATTTTATGTTTCATGATCTGATCATCTAAGCAATAACAAGGATGATTAGAATGACTTATATAGAACCAACCCTCTGGGCACAAAAGCAATTTGGTCAAGCTCACCTCAATGACCCAAGACGTACTCAAAGACTCGTTGCCCTAGCAGCCTCTCTGGCCGAGCAACCTGGCGTACCGGTCTCGAAACTCATCATCTCCCCTGCTGATATGGAAGGGGCTTATCGCTTTATTCGTAATGAGCAAATCAAAGCAGAAGATATCGCTGAAGCGGGCTTTCATGTCACAGCGCAAGAGGCTTTAGAGCAACAAACACTTCTTGCATTAGAAGATACGACTTCTCTAAGTTACTCCCATCGCAGCATACAAGATGAACTTGGGCACTCCAATCAAGGCAATCGAAATCGAGCTATGTTCATACACTCGACCTTACTTTTTGCTCCCGAAACTCAAGTGGTTGTTGG
>NZ_CAWPDB010000144.1:0-24834 GCF_963886625.1 Vibrio sp. V23_P3S9T160 | reverse complement strand
CCTTATCACCGTTGAAACAACTGGGGACTTAGTCCCGTCTTACCTCTTCTTTTAGCGTCTATCTGTCAACTGCCTTGCAGGTTCCAATAGGAGAAGAGTGAAAGTTTTAAATGCTGTCCGTAGTTAAAATTTTCCATAAATATAAATCGTCCTTAATGGAGTTAAGAATGAAAAAAGTAAGTGTAATTGCTGCCGCAGTGGCTGCTACTCTAGCAGCAGGTTCTGCTTTTGCTGCAGAAACAGATGTACTAAAAGACGGATGGGAAGTTCATGGGTATGCTTCAATGAATTTCCGCATGGTTGATGGTGAAACTGTTGATACAGAGTTTGGTAAACCAGATTACAAAACAGCGGGTACTCATGGAAAAAGCACCAATCAGGTTGAGTTTGTAATTAAGAAACACACAGAACATGAAAATGGTGTTTGGTCAAATTTCACTGTTCGTTCTGAATACGGTAATGGTAACTCGTACGCTTATTCTTCATCTGGTAGTCAAAAAGCCAATGACACTGCACAATTTGAAGTGAAAGAAACTTTTGTTGAAATCGGTGGTTTATCCTACTTAGGAGAAGACACATCTATATGGGCTGGTCAACGTTTCCTAAACCGTGCTGCTGGTATTCTTTCTGGTGAATTTTGGAAACAATCTTCTGGCGTAGGTGCTGGTGTTCAAACTAAGCTTGCTGGCAATACTGCAGGATTTGCGGTGGTGGTTGCCGATCCTGATGCAGGTGCAGCAACGACAAACCCTGAACGCACAACGCTTTCATCTTACGATCTGTACTACTACGGTGTCGATGTTGGTTTTGGTAGCTTAGACTTTGATTTTAAATACATGGAACAAGCGAACAAAGACAGTAAATCAGATGATGGTTTTGGCGCATCAATCACGTTAAATTCTAGCTATTACGGCTTGGATGGTTGGGCTCAATCTGCTATTGCATATGGTAAAGGTGTTGCGCAAAACCGTGGTGTTAACTTTGGTGGCTGGTCAGGCGGTGATGATAAGCAAGAGTCTATTTTCTTGACTTCTTACGGTGTACTGAATATTTCCGAAAACTGGCAAATGGGCTCTGAAATTACCTATTTTGGTGCGCTGGATGAGTTATTTGGTGCTAAAGATTTGAAACGTTATATTGCTGCTGTTCGTCCATCGTATAAAGTGAATGATAACCTACGTCTTGAAATGACAGGTTCTTATGCTCATGAAGAGGGAGCTGAAGGTTACTGGGGTCGTACTGGTGAGGCACTAGAAAGCGATATTTTCAATGTGGAATTAGCTGCTGCATTTACAGTCAATGCTGATTACTTCGGTCGTCCACAAATCAAACCATACATTAGCTATATTTCTGCTGATGATGAAGCAAGCGCATCACAAATTGGCATCAAAGATGGCAAAAATGAAACAGTTATCGGTGTCCACACTGAAATCTGGTTCTAACTCAACTAAGATTTAAGGCAGCCTATTGGCTGCCTTTTTTGCTTTGTAAATGATAGAGAATAACGATGAATAATAAAAAATCATTAATGACCCTTATCCTCGGAGCAGCTTTGACTGCCTGTAGTTCAGTTCCATCTACCTCAAACCTTTCGTCTACTGAGGCTATCTCATACGCAAAAGTATGCTGTAATAATTATGCTGACTTTCCTTGGATTGAGCTACAAAGCAATGAAAGTATCGAGTTTGATATTGATGAAAGTGCCCCTATTGGCCACTTTACAGATGGCAATAGCTATTTTAATGCTTTTCAGCTCCCTCAACGTTCAGCAAAAGTGCAAATACAGCTTAGTAGCTACATGTTTGATAAAGCGGTATTTTTGCCAAAATTAATTATGTTAGATCAGACGTTCAATATTGTTTCTGAAATTGATTTACCACAATTTAAAATTAAAACCTCGGATGCTTTTACAAGAACACAATATTATGTAAACGTTCAGGTAGACTCTAAGCAGACACCTTATTTTATTATTTACTCTCCAGAGCAATATTTTGGGAAAACAATCAAGGTCGATCATCCAGCGAAGGTTAGAGCTAAAGATCTTGGTGAAGCGATGCCAATGGTCACGGACCCTACATATATATCATCCCACTTTGGTCAATTTAAACTAGAAATCAAGACATTATCTTTACAGTCTCATCAAACAAAGAGGAAAATTGAAAAGCCAGCATCAGAACAAACTGCAGTAGCAGTAGTTGTGCAGATAGAAACGAAAAAATATTACATATCAGCTATTGAAAATGCCGTCAATACTGGTGATGTAGCAAAAGCTCTAAGCTTATTAGATGAAGCGAAAATGTTGAATGTTGATGGTGCTCAGCAAGCATTTATTAAAGCCGTTAATGCCAAATAATTAAAAACTTAAGGTAAGCGTTATATTGGTATGTCATCGTTTTTATGGATGATTCTTATCCTAGATTTCTATATCCCTGATGGGCACTGAATGGTGTGGTTTCTGATATATAAGCTCCTTCATTGATGATGAAGGAGCTGTGGTTATACTAATCAACTGCCTTTTGTAAGTTTTGACTATGACGCTTGGTTTGAAGGTAGTCGTTCTGCTTTAAAGAATTATGCGTTAAATGCCAATTGGGATAAGTGAACTTTAATTTAGAGAGTTCAGGATAAGATGGAGCCACTACTTTTTTTACAATAATATCATTTCTGTTGAATTTAATATCATCAGTGTTTACATCTAGTATTATTTCCACGTTTTTTGTTAAGTCGCACTCAATATTTATTTGATAATTCCCCAACTCCAATATGAGATTCAATATGAGATCAGCCCTCAGGTATCGTGGATTGATCATATAACTAGCCTTACCATCGCGGCATTGCCAGTTGAAGTATAAATTCTCATCTTGACCATATGGGAGGGTCGCACTAAAGCTTGTCCAGCATGACGGTAGTTTCGGTGAAAGATTAATCTTATTTTTCGACAATTCTGGTTTAAAGCCTAGGTAATCTTGTTGAGCATTTCGTGCATATTCTGAAACAGACCAGGCTTGAGCATAGGTACCTGTTTCTATCAAGTTGTCTTCATCATGTTGATAAGCATCGAGGTTTTCACTCATTGTGCCACGATGTCCTTGCTGCAAAATTTGTTTGGCTAAGTTTTTGGATAATTGAAAAGCCAAATCTTGCTTGCTAAAACTTGTTAATGCACTGACGGTAAAACCAGCGTTCCAACCCCAAATCGTACCGTTATGGTATGCCGCATCTTTATGGTACTCAGAGCGATTATCATGGTAGGGGTGAAAATCTTCGTGATATTGCTCTAAGGAACAAATACCCCATGGAAATAAAAGATGATCAATGCTATTTCGAATAATAAATTGCCCAATTTCTAGTGGGAGAAAGGCTTCTGTCTGTGGGATAGATAGTACCATTAATTGATTTGGACGTACGCTATTATCTGGTATATCGAACTCTTTTAGATGATCAGCTAGTTGTTTTTTATCCTCATCCCAAAATTTTCTGATAAAACTCATCTTTAATTTTTCAGCTAATTTTAACTAATATCGATGATCTAGATCATTTTTATTCATTTCTGCCAGACGTGCCGCAACATGAAAGCTTTCAAATAGCAATGCTTGAATATCATTAGCTTTCGGTCCGCGAGGAGACCATGGAATTTGACCTTTGATTTTTGCATCCATCCAGGTATCGGGATGACGATGTTTTAGTAACCCATCTTCACTAAGATAATTACTTTCTATCCCATCAATAAATCGTTTTACAATCGGATAAATATCCTTTGCAAAAGCGATATCGCCACTGTAATTAATATATTCCATCACCTCCCTAATCATCCAAGGCGTACCATCGGTCGTGTTATATATTATGTCCGTTTTGCTCGTTACTCGATTGGGAATACGACCGTAATTGACTGAAGTATGATCTTGCATTTGCATGGAAGCAAAATTTTCAATGATTGCTCTGGACTCTGGAAATTGACCATTAATGAGACTTGTCCCAGATAAGGCTATGAACGTATCCCTTCCCCAACAGTCTTTGAACCAAGGTAAACCAGCCCATATACCAGAACCAAACTCTTGGTTCACAAATGTACGACTTGCCAATCTAGACCACATCACGGCTCGGTTATACTCCAGATCGTTGGTCCATAGATAATTACGTGTCAGAAAGCGATACAAATTGTTTTGAAAAATAATATTTGCATGGTTTTGCGCTGCGAGTTGAGCTCCTTTTATTGCCTCTGTTTTGGTGCTTTCAAAGTAGAGGTAAATGACTAGTTTTTGGGTTGATTCAGTGGAACTAATCATCAGCTTTACATTAGAATCACTTAAACCCATTAATTTAGAGGTGGTTGCACATTCATCGGTTGCCATTTCTTTGGCAATAACGGATTGATTTGCGCTAATCGCAATAAAACGTGGTTCTTCGCTAACAGAATTTGCGTCATTTACTTCATAGATAAGGACGTCATCGATGCATTCAGGTTTGCTTGCATTTACTAATATATTAAGCTCAGGGAGTATGGCAAGAGATTGTTTGGACTCAGAGGTGATGGTGAGACAAGCAAGTCGTTGACCTTGTAATAAGCTCAAACATTCTACAGAAGATGTACCAACATAGTGATGTTCAATGCCAAAAGGCATCAAGCGGGCTTTACTGGCTTGTGTTTTATCATTGATGTTACCGTTTACAAATGACGCAAATTGACCTAAATACCAACCTTGAGAATGACGGTAATTACCGCTTGAGCTGAAGCCATAGGTATGTCCTTGATAATATCCATCCACGCCATCACTGAATACATAAGAAAATTTTGAGGTACTTTCTATTGCTAGATTTGAAAATAAATTTTCTAGCTCTAAAGTGCCATCAATTCTTGGTGTACTCGGTTCTACACCACATATCGGCGTGAACTCCTTACAAATGAGAAGGCGTGTTTGTGTTTGGTTTATTGAGGTAATTTGAGAATGTCTATATTTTGAAGTCATGACCGATACCTATAAAAAGGGGTACAGTAGACTGTACCCAAAGGTGAACATGAAAATTGTGCTTGTTGGGGATGAATTATTTCGTGATTTGTTTCGCTGCCATATCTAATGCTTCTTTGACACCTTGTTTTCCTTGCATCGCATTATCAATCGCTGCCCCTTCGGCAAACCAGTATGCTGTCATCTGTGGGATATTAGGCATAATTTCACCATTTTCGGCGTTAATCATAGTGGCTTTGATTCGCTGATCTTGTTCTAAGATTTTTTGAAACGATTTTAACGTTACTGCGCCAAGTGGCTTATCGTCATTCATGATTTTTAGTGCATCATCTTGAAAGACATAATTTTCTAAAAACTCAACGGCAAGATCAGTATTCGGGCTGGCCGAATTAATCCCAGCACTTAGAATGCCAACAAAAGGATTACCTTTGCCACCGTTTAGCGTTGGCAGCTCTGCAACGCCATAATTTATGCCTAATTTATCTAAATTACCCCAAGACCATGGGCCGTTTATCGTCATGGCCACCTCTCCTTTGCTGAATGCAGCATCAGAGACGGCATAATCCATGTTTGGGTTCAATACACCTTGATTAACCATATTAACTAAAAACTGCAGACCGTTGATTCCTGCTTCATTATTAACTCCGGTACTTTTGGCATTGTAACCCCCTACAATTTTTTCAAAAGCATAGGCACCGCCAGAGGAAATAACAGGCCAAGTAAAGTAAGCATTTTTAATATCCCACATGATGGCTTTTTTACCCTGTTTCTCCATTGTATTATGAATACTGACTAGTTCTTCCCAAGTTTTAGGCGGTGTTGGTAACAGATCTTTATTGTAAATAAGAGAAGGGGCCTCAATAGCAAGAGGATAGCCAACCAATTTTCCATTAACGGTAACGGCATCCCAACTGAAATCGACCAACTTTTCTTTAAATTGCTTACTTGGTTTGATTTCGTGAAGCAAGCCTGCTTCTGCATAGCCACCGAATCTATCGTGTGCCCAAAAAATAATATCAGGACCACTGCCAGTTGCAGCGTGCTGTTGGAATTTCGCTTCAAGCGATTCTGGATGCTGAACAATGATTTTAATTCCAGTATCTTGTTCAAATTGTTGGCCTATTTGCGCTAAGCCATCATAACTTTTATCACCGTTAATCCAAATGGTGATTTCACCTTCTTGCATCGCCATCAGTGGTGCCGCCATTAAAGTGGCCAGTGTACAGATAGACAGATTCTTAATTGAATTTTTCATCACTATTTCCTGTTTTACCTAGGCCCGAAGCGAATATGGTACGCATGAGTCCTTGAGTGTAAGTTCTGTTGAAAATATAACGGCTTTTGCTTGCAATAAGAAATAGATGAAAGTGAGTTTGATATAGATTCTATCAATATCATTGCTCTAATATTGATAGAATGTAACTACGGTAGATAACACGGTGAGTTTTTCTACTTTCAAAAGTGTGAACCAAAACAAAAACTATTGTTGTAATGCCCGCTTTGTGTGCCGGAAGCCTATGTTATCAAGGCTTTAGTCCACACTGATCTTCAATAATTTGTTTAGTAGGGTGTTAGCCTTCATAAGGAAGAGGTATACTTCGTTAGTATTTCAATAAAACTGGTAATTTTTGGGTCAGCTATGCCTTGTTTAATATAAATTCCTACATTACCTTTTTTCTTTTTGTTGATGGTTAATGTTGCAATATTTCTTCTGGCCATCCAATGGCACATTTTATCGCTATATGGCATTACAGCGTTAGCCATCTCTAATATATCTATGCTAGCAAATAAAGAATCGACATCATAGATGGCTCTTTTACTCTCTCTTTGTTCCGTATATTGTTTAGCCAGTGATGCATGTTCAGCCAACATTGTACGATGTCGAGAATGATCCGGCGTGACGCGGATGAGAGGGTATTGGGCTTGTTCAATCAGAAGTTCATCATCACTTTTTTTTGTATTCAATATCGGATGGCTTGAACATACAAAAAATGCTTCTTGGTCTCGGAACAAAGGTTGGAAATGGACTTTACACCTTTCGTGTAGATCTTGAATTTCATGGCCAATAAAGAGGTCAATATCTCCCTGCACCAAATGATGGATCAAAGAAAGGTTATTGCCAAATTCCAAATGTATTGAACAATTAGGGGTGTTTTTTTGATATAGGCATACCGTATCGCGAACAAATAATTCCCACCACGCTTCCCCAGTGCCAAGCTTTAATTTTCCTTGATGTCTCTGTTGCATATCGGTGAACTGATGTAACAGTTGTTGCTGCTTTTCTTGTTGCTCCTGCACATACTCCCTAAATAGTTTGCCATAAGCGCTGAGCTCTACACCTTTTGAGCGGCGAATAAATAGCTCAACTCCAAGTTCATGTTCAAGCTTTTTAATTGCTGTGGTGAGAGATGGTTGACTGATATGCAGTTTCTCTGCGGCTTGCTTAATATTATTTTCAATCGCAACCATCAAAAAATATCGAAGGGATTTATCCATGCTGTTTTATCTTGTCTTCTGCTTATTGCTATCATGTTTGGCATAAATCACATTTTAGGTGATGTTTTTTTAATCTCTTTGCATGCAGAGAGGCCTAACTATAGTGATTTTTCTTATGATATAGGTATTGGCTATATCATATGGGGAATGTTCTATTGTTACTTTGCGTCAGCTCTCATTATGATGAGCAATAAATTAATTTACAAAAAGGCAATATCATGGAACCCAAATGGTGGCATAGCGCTGTGGTATACCAAATATACCCGCGCAGTTTTTACGATTCTAATCACGATGGTATCGGCGATTTAAATGGCATTATTAGTAAGCTTGATTACCTTGCAGAGTTAGGCATTAACGTTATTTGGCTATCTCCTGTTTATCAATCTCCAATGGATGATAATGGTTATGATATTTCTGACTACCAAGCAATAGCTCAAGAGTTTGGTTCCATGGAAGATATGCAGCGTTTACTGAGCGAAGCACAAAAACGCAATATTAAGATAGTGATGGATCTTGTCGTTAATCACACATCGGATGAACACCAATGGTTTTTACAAGCGAAGCAATCGCGAGACAATCCGTATCGAGATTACTACATTTGGCGGGATGCAAAATCGGATGGCAGTGTACCGGATGATACAGGGTCAATTTTTGGTGGCAGTGCTTGGCACTGGGATGAGCAAACGCAGCAATATTACTTCCACCTTTTTTCTAAACGTCAGCCAGATCTGAATTGGGAAAACCCTAAAGTGCAGCAAGAAGTGCACAGCATGATGAACTGGTGGATTGAACAGGGCATTGGTGGTTTTCGATTAGATGTTATTGATTTAATTGGCAAAGAAATTGATAAGGGCATTACTGGCAATGGCCCGCGCTTGCATCCGTTATTACAGCAAATGAATGCCGCCACCTTTGGTAATCAAGATCTGCTGACCGTGGGAGAAACTTGGGGAGCCACACCAGACATTGCAAAACTGTACAGTGCGCCGAGTCGTCGTGAGTTATCGATGGTTTTCCAATTTGAACACATCACTTTGACGTGGGAGCAGGGTGACAAATGGAACCCTATTCCGTTAGATCTTAAGCAGTTTAAACAGGTATTAACCAAGTGGCAGATTGAGCTTGCCGATCAGGGTTGGAATTCATTATTTTGGAATAATCATGACCTACCACGCGCTGTATCTAAGTATGGTGATGACAAACGCTACCGAGTTGAATCTGCGAAAATGTTGGCAACGAGCTTACACTTTCTGAAAGGCACGCCTTATATTTATCAAGGCGAAGAGATCGGTATGACGAATGTGGCCTTCGATTCGCTCGATCAATACCGAGACATCGAGACGTTAAATTTTTATCGTGTGAAGACAGAATCGGGCGTTTCTCATCAGCATATGCTGGATGCTATTCATCAAAACAGCCGCGATAACGCTCGAACGCCAATGCAATGGTCAGCGGATAAACACGGCGGATTCACTCAAGGTTCTCCGTGGATAGAGGCGAATCCTAACTACCTAAAAGTCAATGTTGAACAAGCGCTCGCTGATGAACAATCGATTTACCATCACTATAAAAAGTTAATTGCACTGCGTAAAAAACACCTGTCCATCGTCTATGGATCGTTCACGCCTTTATTTGAAGAACATGACCAAGTGTTTGGCTATGTGCGTGAGTACCAAGGTGAGCAAATTGTCGTGGTCAGTAATTTTTCATCGGCCACGGTTTGTTTAGCAATACCCGAAAAGTTTCAATCGAGAGCGGTGGAGTGTTTGAGCTCTAATTATCAAGAGATTGAAAAATTAGAAGAAAACCTAGTACTCGAGCCTTATCAATCCATCGCGGTTTTGATGAGAGAGTAAAGTGAGTGGCTCATTTTTGATCTGGAATGAACGCAGCGATTTGGCTGCGTTTTTTCATTCATTGACCCAAATCGGAATCTATTCCTCAATTAGTGTGATTGTGCGTAACACTCTTGAAAAGAGTACGGTACTATCTTAGTGCTAAGGCTATGTGGCTTAATTAATCCACGAGCATTAGATATAGAGTGGCCTCTCTGTTTTGGATGAACGGATTTGACTGTTTCGTATGCTTTAAATGGTTCGAGATAGAATGAATGTGGTCAGACTTTTTCAAAGATTGAGAAAAATGGTCGATAATGAAGTTAATCAGCTAAATAAGATTTGAATCAATGAGCACTATTGGGATTGCCATAGGCGCAACCGGGTTATCACTTATCCTTATCTTCGTGTGGATGTTTTCGCTCTCTTTGCGCAAAAAACGCTTAGAGGAAGAGAGAAAAGAGAGAGAAATCGCTTATCGCAAAGCGATAGAAAAATCACGTGAACAAGAAAGACAAGATCGCTTGTTTAAGGCCGAAACAGGCCATGTGCCGACGATTTTGTATTTAGCGAAAGAAGCCGAACGAACCAACCTCAAAGAGGCGATGTACTGGTATGACAAAGCGGCAAATTATGACAATGTTACGGGAATGTATGGTGTTGTTCGGATTTGCCAAAAGTTTCGAGATGATCTGATTTTGCGGGAAAAAGAGAAGTTTTGGCAGACTTGTATTGCAGGCATTGAAGGTAACTTAACCGCAAAGTATGAAACTGGCATGGCCTATATTCATGGCCGTGGCGTGGAAGCGAATACTGCGAAAGGAGTCTCGTTAGTACAAGAGGCTGCGGAAGCGAATTTGCTCGACGCTGTGATTTTTATGGGGGATTGGTGTGTTTCACATGACAATATTGCGCCATCACCAGCGGATTCAACATTTTGGTATTCCAAAGCCGCGAAGCTAAATAGCCCGATAGGACAGATGAAACTAGGCTTGAATTACCTTAAGGGTGTTGGTGTCGCAATGGACCACAGTAAAGCTTGTTATTGGTTAGAGCGAGCTTCTGAAAAAGGTCATGTAGAGGCGATGTATCACGCAGGAGAAGCTTGGATAGATAAAGGTTCAAATGGCAATGCTATTGCTTATATTTGGTTATTTTTATCGGCTAATTTTGGTTTTGAACCGGCAAAGGTGCTAAGAGATCAAGTGGGCTCACGTATCGGTGTCGATTCTGTTGTGGGGTTGCAATCGTTGGCCAAACCACTCATGAAGAAAATCGGCGCGGGTACTGTAAGTAAACACTCAATTATTAAGGCGCTGAACAAGCTCTACAAACGTGGGATCCCTATCCCAGAGAAAGGGGAGTTACCTGATGAAGACGATCTCTCATTGAGCGTAGTGGCGGATGCCTCCGAAGAGCTTTTGTCATCCAAGCCATCTGATGATCATGAGGTTCTAACGCGATTAGATTTCTCCAATACTTCAATGGACAGGTAATGTTGGATCGATAAAGTGGCTAAGCACTGTAAATAAAAAATCTCTGAAATGAAAATCCCCAGCGAATCGACTGGGGATTTTTGTTGGTATCGGTTTTAGTGTATCGAATGATTATGCTGATTTATTGTGCTCAGCTTGGCAAACCGCAGCGGTGAAGACAACATCTGTGGAGCTGTTGAGCGCTGTTTCAGCTGAATCTTGAATCACGCCTATGATAAAGCCAACGGCAACAACCTGCATTGCTACGTCATTTGAAATGCCAAATAGCCCACATGCGAGCGGGATCAGCAGCAGTGAACCACCTGCCACACCGGATGCGCCACATGCAGAAACAGCAGCAACGATGCTCAGTAGCAAGGCTGTCATCAGGTCAATTTCAATACCTACTGTGTTTACTGCAGCTAGGGTGAGAACCGTGATAGTAATGGCGGCACCAGCCATATTAATGGTCGCACCGAGTGGAATCGAGACTGAATAAGTATCTTCATCCAGTTTTAGTTTCTCACACAATGCCATGTTTACTGGGATGTTGGCGGCGCTTGAACGTGTAAAAAATGCGGTGACACCACTTTCACGCAAGCACTGGAACACCAATGGATACGGGTTTTGGCGAGTTTTCGCGTACACAATGATTGGGTTGACAACTAATGCGATGATCAACATAGCACTGAGCAATACGAATAAAAGGTTGGCATAACCAGCCAAAGATTCAAAGCCAGTCGTGGCAAACGTGGATGCAACCAAGCCGAAAATACCAAACGGTGCTAGGCGAATAATAAAACGCACAATTTGTGAAACGCCGTGGCTTAAATCTTCAAATACGGCTTTAGTTGTTGCTGAGGCATGGTGTAAAGCTAAGCCCAACCCAACAGCCCATGCCAGAATGCCAATATAGTTTGCACTCATTAGAGCATTGACTGGGTTATCAACCAGCTTAAACAGCAGGGTATTAAGCACTTCAGCGATACCTTGAGGAGGCGTTGCACCTTCTGCCCCCGCAACCAATGTTAAGGTTGTAGGGAAGATAAAGCTCAATACAACGGCAGTAAGAGCGGCGGTGAAGGTCCCAAAAAGGTAAAGCACCACGATTGGGCGCATATAAGTGTGTTGGTTTTTCTTTTGGTTTGCGATGGACGCGGCGACCAAAATAAACACGAGGATCGGCGCTACGGCTTTAAGTGCGCCAACGAAAAGGTCGCCAAGTAGGCCGACGCTTTTCGCATCATCGGGTGAAAGGGTTGCTAATATCCCGCCGAGAACGATACCGGCGAGTATTTGCAGAACCAAATTGCCACGCGCAAAACGGGCGAAAATATTGTTGCTTTGCATAGTTATCCCTGCAATAAATCGAATTACATCCTGCATGACCTAAATACTACGAAGCCATAGCATCGGTTATGGTAGACAAATAGAGTTATAGTGACATCAGTGAACTCCACTGAAGGGGGTAATGATATCTACGCGGGATATTGTGTCTAGAATTAATTGATAATCAGCACAAATAATTAATCAATGTGTGGAAATGCAATCGATTTTGAGCGAAATGTAAATAAAATGTAGCATTTGTGGTGGTGGAATGATAAGCCACTTGTCGGGATGTCTCGCTCTCGCCATTAGGCTGGTCAATGAGCGGTTAGTGCGATGATAAAAGAGGGTAAGCCAACATCGCTCACCCTCTTCTTTTTAATGGTGTGCCATACCACTCATCACTTTTTTTACTGGTGCAGTAATGGTTTGCTGCTCACCATTGGCAAAGGTCAGTTGTACGTCAATCTTTTCACCTTCAACCAATGGTTTCTTCAAATCAAAAAGCATGATGTGTAAGCCGCCCGGTTTGAGTTCGACGTGCCCTTTGGCTGGAATTTTAAATTCAGTGACTTGACGCATTTTCATCACATCTCCTTCGGTGATTACATCATGCAACTCAACTTTCCCTGCCACATCGGTGTTGGCCGATACAATGAAACGGTCCGTTTCACCTTTATTCATGATTTGAGAAAATACTGCGCTGGTGGTGGCGGTTGGTGCGGTAGCACGTGCGTAAGGGTGATGTACCATAATATCTGTGTTCGCAAAAGCAAGTGGGCTAAAGGCAAGGCTTGCTAAAAAAAGAGCATTGAGCTTCATGTTATTTTCCTTGTGATGACGTCATTATTGTTTTGATGGCTTCAACAATGGGAGCCGGTGAAAGCGTGTGTGGAACTTTAGTGATTAATGTTCCATCTGGTTGTAAAAAGTAGAAGTAGGAGCTGTGATCTAATGTGTATTTCAGTTCAGATCTCTTTAATTCGGTTTTGCGGAAAATGACGCCATACTGATGCGCCAGTGGTGTTGTAATGTCTAAAGGAGCAGAAAGTCCCTCGATCATAGGGTGGAAATATTGGGCGTATTGATGAGAAGCATCGGCAGCGTCACGCTCTGGATCGAGAGAGATAAATAAAGGGCGCAGCTTTGCTTTGGTTACATCATCTAGTTGATTGAGTGCACCTGCTAACATAGCCAGAGATGTTGGGCAGACATCTGGGCAGCGTGTAAAGCCGAAGTAAACAACACGTATGCGTTCATCTTTAGTATCAAAAATAGAGATGGGTTGATTTGCTTTGCCAAATAAAATTACTTCAGAAGATGAGCTATTACCGCCCTCTAAATCCATACTTTGCTGCGTATCAAAATAGGTTTTTATGCCAAAGCCTAATACAAACGCAACCACCAATGCCAGAGACCAATTTTTACTCATCTTTCCATCCTTATTGCCGGGAATACTTGGGTACGACCATCAGAGAGCTCGCCAATCCATGTCATTTTTTCAGTCGTGCAAACTGGGAGTACAATCTGTGCTGTGTAGAGCCCGTCTTCCTGCGGCGTCAGTACATATTTAGCGGTGCCCATCTCCATCTCTAGCCCATTGAGTGTGAGTGTGAGTTTACTTGCATTGGCTTGCGGCCATTCAACGGTCAGAGTGTTAGCCACCAAAGGTTGAGATTTATCGTGTGCCAATGTCATGACAACATCTCCTTGTCGACAAGGGGTACTCGACAACTGGCAATATCGATTAATGTCTGGAGAAGAGTTTGCTGAAGAGAGCCAATTGAAAATATCGCTGCTAAAGTAACCCGCTAGCAGGGCTAGAACAAAGACGCCGATTTTGATTGCGTTGTGCATGGGGACAATCCAAGCGGTTATAAAACACGAATGTTATCACAGCTATCTTTTTGCAGTGGTGACGAATGGATAAAATGTGCAATAAATCAATATAGAA
Organism: Vibrio sp. V23_P3S9T160; assembly: GCF_963886625.1. Lineage (NCBI taxonomy): Bacteria > Pseudomonadati > Pseudomonadota > Gammaproteobacteria > Vibrionales > Vibrionaceae > Vibrio > Vibrio sp. V23_P3S9T160. The sequence continues at coordinate 10,781 of NZ_CAWPDB010000144.1, read as the reverse complement.
AAGGTGAGTCTCCCCACCTTTACTCATTCATGCTATGCGGTGTGATTTACACATCGTGATGTTTTGCATATTGCTCCAAGCCAAGCACGAGGGCAACAGCGCAAAGCATCAATAAAATGGCTACCAGCAGTTGCGAAGGCTGTGAAGTGATGGACTCAAATTCGAATGGAGAAAGGTTTCGCTGTAGCAAAGGAACGAGCTCGCCGTGAGAATTGGTTCGCCAAGTGAGCGTTTCTTTCCAAGGCCAGATTTTGGGTAAGGTGCCGATCATTAATCCAGTAAGAAAAATTAAGGTCAAGTCTCTAAATTGTTTGAGTAACCAAGATAATACGTGAGAAAAACTCAGTAAACCACCGATACATCCGAGTAAAAAGAGTGCCAAAATATCGGCTTGCATCTCTTTCACCGCGCCCAGTACCGGTGCGTACATACCAATCAGCAACAGGATAAAACTGCCAGAAATTCCCGGTAAAATCATGGCGCAGATGGCAATAGCACCGGCTAGAATTGTGTTCAGCGCTGTTGGTTCCATCTGCATTGGGTTAAGCACCGTAATGCTGTAAGCAAACGCAACTCCCAGCAAAGCGAAGAGCAACCGAGAAAGTTTGAATTGCTCAATTTGTTTCACAATATGGAATACCGAAACCAGAATTAAACCGAAGAAGAATGACCAAATGGGAATAGGATGCGTGGTTAACAGCCAAGAAATGAGTTTAGCCAAAGAGAGGATACTTGTGAATATCCCCCCAAACAGTGCGATCAAGAAGAAGCCATTAATATGTTGAAATGCAGCGGCTAACCCATCTCGTTTGACTATGCGCAATAAACTCGGGTTAATCCTACGAATGCTTTCAAGCAAAGTGTCATAGATACCAGTGATGAATGCAATGGTTCCACCCGAAACACCCGGCACAACATCGGCGGCGCCCATGGCCATCCCTTTTAAAAACGTACTGAAATAGTTCATTGAATCTGCATGATTAAGTGTATGTGCCGGAAGTATATAATGAAATAACTAAGAAATGCTTGTACAAAAGATGAGTGAGTGGTGCTGGCTTAAGGTGAAAAAGCGCAGAAAGTTAGTTTGTTTTATAGCAACTGGGTGAGTATTGTTTTGCATTCGTTTCGCATAATGCAATTTGCGTAATGCGAAAAAGTACTACATTTTGATGAATTAATGCGATGCACAGCTAAAAAACAGACCTTTTTTAGTTGGCATACTTCATGCATAATGCTATTCGACCCTTCTTAAAGCCGAGGGTCACCTAGCCAACTGACGTTGTTAGTGAATGAATTTGTTCACACTATATATAAGCCAATCGCATCATTGCGGTTGGCTCTTTTTTTGTCTGTTAGGTATGATACGCCTCCTCGCTCGTCTAATGAGAGTTTGCAAATGACAATCAAAAGCCGTGAGCGAAGATGTTTTTCGAGCAAAACCAGTTAGGCCATATGTTCGTAAAACCCATCAAATAAACATCGTATGTCATTGTAAATAAAAAATATCCATAAGGATGATCCGTATCGATCAATCGTATTTTTTTCGAGTTTATCAAGCTTTCTTTGATGATCTCCAAACTCATTAAGGAAGATGAGTGAAGCAGTAATAAGAGGTTATATGCACCATTTAATTTCAATTGGGCCCCTTGAGTCTTTCTTAATCGCTATTAGCGTGCTTTTTTTAGGCCACTTTATTAACGCAAAACTGCCTATCTTGGAAAAATTCAACATTCCTGAGCCCATCGTCGGTGGCTTAATTGTCGCTTTCGCGATCACTCTTCTACATTTTTACGGCTTAGATTTAGAGTTCTCATTGCCGTTGCAGAATATTTTTATGCTGATGTTTTTCAGCACCGTAGGCCTTGCGGCCAATTACACTCAACTGGTTAAGGGTGGAGCAAAAGTCTTTCTTTTCCTCGCCGTTGCCTCGTTTTATATCATCATCCAAAATGGCGTCGGTGTATCGTTAGCGACGGCTCTTGGTCTTGACCCACTGATGGGGTTGATCGCCGGTTCTATTACCCTCTCGGGTGGACACGGTACGGGAGCGGCGTGGGCTCAAACATTCAACGACAATTATGGGCTTAGCAATACGCTAGAAATTGCCATGGCCTCAGCGACCTTTGGTTTGATCATTGGGGGGATTATCGGTAGCCCAGTTGCCCAAAAACTCATTAATAAAAACGGGTTTGAATCTGAGTATGGACGAGGAACCAAAACGCACGATAGGTTCCCAGAGCTGGTTACTTACAATGAATATGAAGAAGATAAAGTCACCGCTAAGAAAGTGATTGAGGGTTTGTTCATCCTTCTTATTTGTGTCACTGGTGCTAAATATTTAGAACAGTGGGTAAGTGCATTTGAAATCAAATGGTTGATGATCCCCGATTTTGTCTATGCGCTTTTCATCGGTGTGTTCATTACCAATGTACTGGAATTGACGAAAGTTCATAAAATTGATGCTGAAACCGTTGACATCTTAGGCACCGTTTCTCTATCGCTATTTCTTGCTATGGCACTCATGAGTTTAAAGTTATGGAATATTTTTGACTTGGCAGTTCCATTTCTTGTGATTCTGACGGTGCAATCGGTGGTATTGGGTATCTTTGCTTATTTTGTGACTTTTAAAGTGATGGGATCAAACTATGACGCCGCTGTGATCGCTGGTGGGCACTGCGGCTTTGGTCTTGGAGCAACGCCAACCGCTGTGATGAATATGGGGTCGCTAGTGACACGATATGGCCCATCACCACAAGCGTTTATGGTCGTGCCAATCGTTGGGGCATTCTTTGTGGATATTGTGAATTTGGTGATATTACAAGGGTATATTTCGTTTCTCGGTTAAAAATAATAGTAATACACCCTAACTTATTGGTTAGGGTGTATTGCCTACTTCAGCGTTAGTTTTGTGCCATCAAACTTCAATTGGCTTAATAAACTCTTTGCATTTTTGACACCTTCTTCATCAAACTGCACTCCGTAACGAGCATAGTGCAGTGAGCGTTGCAAGTTACAAACTTTACCCATCAAAGGCGCAAAGAATTGACTGCCGCGAGGATCAGTAAATAATTCGAGACTAATCTTATCACCCACTTGGAAAGTACGCCCAAGAGGGGGTGTGACAAAACGACAGCCACTTTTGGAGAGATCTCTTACCTCACAATCCGACTTATGCGTTCCTACCGTTGCTTTTCCTGCCAGATTCACATCGTAACGAGCTTCTTTGCGCAGTTGGGTCACTTGCATGCTGTTGGGAATGGATAACATGGCGAGCGGTATAGGCTCTTGCAATACATGTAACAACTGGCTACGAAAATGGATTAAAGCCCCTTCGCCACGTGGTGAAATAGCTCTGATATTCATCCAAAAACCTTCTTGGAAGAAAAAAGAGAGATCATCTGCGGAAATTTTAGGAATTTCTACAAGGAGATGGGAATGAGAGTAGGTACCGATAAATGACGTTTTACACTGGAATTTCGTACCAACGGGAGTGGTTATACTTAAGGTTAGTTCGCTACTGTGTTCAACCATAGATAACGCATCAGTACTATTAAGTGTCGATAGGGTTTTATTACGTTCGGTTGAACGGTTTGGGTTCTGTTCATCTTTCAGCACTGCCGACTGCGATTCCATCTTAATTTTCTCCGTGATGCAGTAGCTGCATTTTATTCTAATTTTTGTAATAGTTTAAATTCTAGGGGTAGATGTTGGAAGATTCAATTCTGAGAATATCAATTTATTTGATTTATATATCAATTAGGACGTTACCATGATTCATGAAGTGCAACATGATATACAAAATTGTCAATATAAAGTACATCTTGAGGGGAATCTATTCGCAACTGTGACATACCAACAACAGGATGAAGTGTTGTTTATTACTTCGACTCGCGTACCGGATGAACTTCAGGGTAAAGGATACGGAAAAATAATGATGGAGAGTGTATTACCGCAAATTGAAGCGCAAGGTTACACCATTAAACCTGTCTGTAGTTATGTTGTGCATTATTTAAATCGACACAGTGAATGGCAGCATTTATTGCATCGAGAGTCGTAGCATACAAGCCCATTAGCTCGGTGCTGTGTTTACTTTTAATGTGACCGCGACCAGTGCATGGTCAGTACTAAAGTTATCGAGCTCATAGCTCGGGTTGACCAGATGTTGATCAAGCACAGTATAGTGGCTGATATAGCTTTTCATTGGCTGGGTAAAAGGCGCGAAGTCTGCGGAAAGGAGAATATAGTCGAGTACAGATCCCGTGGCTCCGGCGTAATGAGTGGCTTTGCGAGGCTGCTCAACACTCTCGGTATGCAGATACCAAGCATCGTAAAGCGCATAGCCAGACAGCGGTTGTTGTGTTTCTGGTCTGCGGTATAAGGCCTGCGATAGTAGTCCTTGAAACTCCTCGTGATGTAACGGTTTATTAAAATCGCCCATTAGCACACAAGGCCGCCCAGTTTGTTTTTGAGTATTGACGATATATTGGTGAGTCAGGTTTGCTTCAAAGCCTCGCTGAACAGTAGAGAGCCAGCGTCCTAGCGTTTCTTGTTGCCATTCATCGATCAGATGATGAGGTGCCGCAGGCGATTCTGCCGGACGTTGAGATTTAAAATGCACAATATAGACATCGATATCCCCGAGCATTGGCAGGCAAACCGTAGCGTGTAACGGTGTACGATTAAAGCAAAAAGGGGCAGCTTGGTTTGGTAGCGTGCCATGTACGGCGCTCACTTGGCGCAGAGAATAGCGAGAGGCAATTACTACAACCGGATGGCTATAGATGTATCCATCTTTGACGATAGGTTCATCTACACAGGCCACATACGGGTAGCCTAAATCCATCATCTGGTTGCGCAGCTCATCAAAACTGAAAACTTCTTGAAAGCCAATGATATCGGCATCCAGCTGTTTGATCTTCTGGTTAAACCATTGCTTTTTTTTCTGCCACTCTGCTTGCGTGTAAATATTGTCGAACTGATAATATGCGTTCGGCGGAGCTAAATAATTGAATAAATTAATCGTTGCGAACGTAATCGTCATGTTAAATCCCAATATTTGTGTCTCGGTCGATCTTATACCCGAACGGTGTAATTTAGCAGTGCTAATCCCTAACCTTGTTTTCTGTTGTGATGAGCTCTCGCCTTTTAAGGCGACTTGAGTATATGATGCGCTGAAACATAGATAAGGATCTCTCATGTACCCTAAAGCCTCTCAAGGTTGGCGCACGCCACAAAATTTCCTATTGATTATCTCCATTATTGTGCCGATTGCATTTTCTAGTTGGATGGCACTGTTGAATAATTTCGTGATTGAAAAAGCGAATTTCGATGGTTCAGACATTGGCTTATTACAAAGTGTACGAGAAATCCCCGGATTTTTAGCCTTCACCGCCGTATTCGTTTTACTGTTCATTCGAGAGCAGCGATTTATCCTGATCTCATTGGGTATGTTGACGTTAGGAACCGCGATGACGGGTTTTTTCCCTTCTTTAACCGGGTTACTGCTCACGACATTATTGATGTCGACTGGGTTCCACTACTTTGAAACGCTTAAACAATCCTTGTCTTTGCAGTGGTTAAATAAAGATGAAGCGCCAGAAATGCTTGGCAAACTCATTTCGGTTGGAGCACTTGCATCACTGATCACCTACGGTGCTTTGTGGGTAATGTTAGAAGTGTTTCAGCTCGATTTTAAATGGGTCTATGCCATTTCTGGCGGTGCTGGTTTTGTGCTGGTGTTGATCATTGCCTTTGCCTTTCCTGAATTTAAAGCGGAAGTGCCACAAAATAAAAAGCTCCTGCTACGCAAACGTTATTGGCTGTATTACGCCTTGACCTTCATGAGTGGTGCGCGTAGGCAAATTTTCACTGTTTTTGCTTTATCTTTAACAAAACTAACTCCCGTATGAATTTGCGAGTAAGCAAAATCAAGAAGCCATAACGTTTTTACTGCAAACCATCACAAGTATATTCCTTACAAAATCATCGAAAAATGTAATGCTTGAATCTATTCAATCAATTTTTGAAAAAAATCACCCTAAAAAGAGCAACTATTCTTTACAAAAATTATGTGACTAAATTTTCCTTAACAATAAATATAAACATGACAGTTTATAGACACATTGTTATCAAACTCACTTTTACTTATTTCTTGTCTTTCTGAGGGCAGGGGGCATTGCCGTAACTATCTTTCTCTCGGTTTTTTCAATCTTTACCGTAGACGTGAAACTCTGTTTTCTGGTTCTAAGCAATTTTCGACCATATTCGATAGCTTCCTTTTGTGTATCTGTTTTCCCTGAGCCTCCCTTCTTCACAGCCCATCCGTCACCGTCTTTCACTACATGTTGACTTTTTTCTCCCTGAGCGTTCCCTAGATGAAATAACTGCCACACTTTATGCATATATATCCATGTCCAGCTTAGTTGCTTTCCTATCTCTAGGTTTACTTGAAAGTTACACTTTTGTAGCGAATAGAAGACATCAGAGAAATAACTTCTCGGTTAGTGCATCACGAACCGTAATTTACAAATCATTCCTCATACCCTGGATTTTTGTTCGTTAAACACTGGGGAAGGGCAAATAAATATGAGGCAGCCCCTACAAACTGTCGATTGAGACTACCTAGATCGATATTGAACACCCAACCTGCTTGATAAGTGCTTAGCGAACGCTTTTCGGCTCGTCGAGCCTCCGCTATTAACTATATACATACCGCTTTCACTCAAACTCACGCAGCTACAATCTGCCCAGTGAGAGGCTTGGCGAGAATAGTCGAGACTTCCAAGCTTCTTGGCTGCTTGATAGATATGATTAGTTCGCTCTACAGGTGCAAGACTCTGGTATGTAACCCAAAGGTTATTGAATACCAGACCTAACCCTTGAACTAGAGTTGCAACTAGCTGAAAGCCTGTTCTGTCTTGAGAATAATGATCACCTTGACCATCAATCCATGTCTTAAAAAACAACATAAGATCATTTTTGATTGGTTCGAGGTGTTTGTTTGACAGAATCGCACCGTCATCCATTTCTCGTACACCGCGAACTCTACTTTGCATACGTTCCCCTCCTAATGCTCCGAGAATAAAGCGGGTTACAGTATTCAAAGTTAGGATGAAGTCACTTTTTGCCGTAACAGTATTTGAGTCTAGGCTCATGCCTCCATGCGACTCTACAATTGGAAGAGCACCAATTTCACGAGCTAACGTTACTACAGCATCAGCTCTTGCCAATTTCATAAGCTTGTTAGTGCTCATTGGTGCAGCTTGGCCGTTTACATCAGCAAAGATTTGAGCAAAGTCTGTCTCAGACAATGCCCTGTCGGCTCGAAAGATAAAAAGCACTTGCACGCTCAGGTCATGCATTAAACAAGAAAGCTCTACTCTGCGTTTCAACCTAGAATCAGATTCTTTAACCTTTTTAAGAAGTGACTGATCATATCCACCAAGAACCGTAGCGATTGTTGAAAGTCTATTTACACCATCAACTACGAAGTTTTTATCTGGATGTATAACCAAGGTATCATTCATTCTTGGGTCATCACTTAATTCGACTTCTACTTCTGACATGCAGCCGATCAAGACTGGCGGAATCACCCCACTAATATCAGTCGATGAGGTTAAATGTTTAAAGCAATAGTCTTCAAACCCTTGTCTCCTGCTCGGGCTAGCAACACGTTGAATCTCTTTATAAAGACTTTTTAGGTGCGGAGGGATTAAGTCAAATGCACAAGCTCGCAAAAGATCAGCCACCGTCATAACCGTTGACATCGTGTGGACGCCATTAAATGAGGAGTGGGTGACACAACCAAAAATTTTCTTTGTTGTTGCACCAAAGCGCTGCTTTTCATTGATGGGTTTACTCATAAAAAACTACCTAATTAAATTCTAAAATCGTCGCATGATTGATCGGGGCGGCGCCCCAATCAAGTATTTTTTTGTGTTTTTATTTATCATTTCGAGAAATCAACGTGTTAGAAAAGAATAAATGAGAAGCACAGCAGAAGTGGTACGCACTGGGATTTATAGTGACAAGTTGCTTGGTGGTTTATCAATGCTTCAATGCTATGTAAGCATTAAAGAGTTAATGGATTCCCTTCCCCAAGAGCACCTATTGTTGGATCGATTTGCAACTAGTTATGAGCGTTCTGTTAATAAAGAAAGGCTTCTCAAACTCAAAGCCCACCTTCTAGAAAGCGCAACAATGAATACTCCGCTCGCCATGCCTGAGGTTGCATTATATGTATATGGGGATACTCGTAATAAGCATATAAATGACAAACTGGGTACACTGCAATATAACAAAAATAAAGCCGTTGTCTTGGATGGGTTCCTATTGATAAGTGCCCTAAGTAAACAACTTGACCTAATCGACCCATTTACTGGCAAACAAACTGAGTGTAGTGGGCTTTCTACCCAACAAAAACAACATTTAGAATCTATCGATGTTCGACTTAGCATCTACTACGGAGCTGAAGAAAAGATAGATGAAGCAACTGTATCAAAGCTATTTTTTGATCTTAATGCTCTAGACTCAAAAGTGTACTCGCAATACATCACAACACACGCTCAAGAATCACCACTTAGTCTTGGTGCCGATAGGCTTGCCGTCGCACTTGCGTTAGACGCAATTGGTGGCGTTTCTGAGCTAAACAAGATTACGAAGTCAGATAGCTACGTAACTACAAAAAGTACACTCATTCACATTTTACTTGCTACCTTAGGCGGTAGAGGAGCTAGGATTGAAAAACAATTACCTAAGTACCTACCGAACAAAACTCTAATCACAACACAAGTCATTAATGACGCTTTAGAAACAGTTATCCCACTAATTGCTGGGTGGATTTCATGTTTAGAAAGCAAATTCAAGCAAGATAAGAATGGGTTTCATCGCTCCATGCAGGTCTGGCAAGCGTTAGGTATTGTCGCGCATTACTTATCAAGCAATGCCGCTCTTACAGGTTCTGAACTATTTGCTGCTGGGCAGGTTTTAGGTCAGTTGGACTATGATAAGAGTGCCTCTCATTGGGGGAACTGTGCAGCTTTCAAAAAGGATTCAAGTGGTCGCTTCTGGATAAATGCCACTGGAGGAGGACGCACTTTTAGAGACAAAGTGGCTGATTATTTTATAAACGTTTTACGACAAAGTTGCCGAATCTTGTAAGAAAGAAATCAAACGTTTAGTTATAACTCATCGACTTATATGGTAAGAGAGCTAAACTCTACGCAACTCCTGGACGAGAACGCATAAGTTCAGTCCAGTCTGTTGCTGATGGTCTTTATATTCCTAACTATTTGATTTTTATGGTGGATAAACTTTCTAATTCATTATAGTTATAACCTTATTCATTCCACCTTCACTTGCTGTGATTGATAGAATTCATTTAGCCGTATTTTAACCGTATATAACATAGCTTTTATTTCGTCTTCTGTTGGGGCTGTCTCTGGCTTCGTAATCATATCTTGAAATCGGCCATCGTATGAGCTTTTGACTTTCTCCCATGTTTCTCCAGGATCAAGTAACAGAGTGTAGTGGCATAGTGAATTTGGTCACTTAGTTAGAGGTGATATCATCACCTCATAAGTTAACAGGTGACATTATGACAAAACGTACAAGACGACTATTTAGCGCAGAATTTAAGTTAGAAGCAGCGCAGCTAGTCTTAGACCAAAATTACTCAGTGACTGAAGCAGCCCAAGCCATGAATGTGGGCAAGTCCACGATGGATAAATGGGTTCGCCAGCTTAGAGAAGAACGCCAAGGGAAAACACCGAAAGCTTCACCTATGACCCCTGAGCAAATAGAAATTCGGGAATTGAAAAAGAAGCTGGCTCGCCTTGAAGAGCATAATGAAATACTAAAAAAAGCCACGGCTCTCTTGATGTCGGACTCACTGAACAATTCTTGACAATCAAGAAACTCAAGCAGAGCCACAGCGTAAAAATATTATGCGAAGTCTTCAATGTTCATCGAAGTAGTTATCACTATTGGCTTAAACGCCCAGCGTTAATTAATGCGGAAACAATAAAGCTGCGCAGCTTGATTAGCGAGGCTCACGCCGCAAGCAATGGCTCTGCGGGAGCGAGAACCATTGCAGATATAGTCACAAATCAAGGTGTAAAGCTGAGCCGATACCGAGCAACAACGCTAATGAGAACTCTTGGTTTAGTGAGCTGCCAAGAACCAAAGCATCGTTACAGAAAGGCTTCACAAGAACATATTGACGTTCCAAATCACTTAAGTCGTCAATTTGCTGTTACGGCTCCAAATGAAGTCTGGGCTGGCGATGTTACGTATATTTGGACAGGTAATCGTTGGATGTATTTAGCGGTCGTGATCGATCTTTTTGCCCGCAAAGTGATCGGTTGGTCAATGTCTTTGTCGCCTGATAGTCGGTTGACAGGTAAAGCGCTGTCTATGGCCTATGAATCTCGCGGAAAGCCAAAAGGTGTCATGTTCCATAGCGATCAAGGCAGTCATTATACTAGCCGTAAATACCGTCAATTGCTGTGGCGCTTTCAAATAAAGCAGAGTTTATCTCGCCGAGGAAACTGTTGGGATAATGCGCCGATAGAGCGCTTCTTTAGAAGTCTGAAGACGGAATGGGTGCCAACTGTGGGTTATCGTAGCTTCGCTGAGGCTCAACAAGAGATCACCCGCTACATTATCGGATATTACTGCCAACTCAGGCCACATCAGTATAACGGTGGTCTAACTCCCAATGAATCAGAACGATTATATTGGGAAAACTCTAAAACCGTGGCCAATTTTAGTTGACCACTACA
>NZ_CAWPDB010000143.1:0-25467 GCF_963886625.1 Vibrio sp. V23_P3S9T160 | reverse complement strand
GGTTAATGTTATTGGTATTGTACTCATTGTGCGATAAGTTGAGTGTTGTATCATTATCACCCCGTTGCTCATGGGTCAACGCTAGGTTGTAACTCAAGTTAAGGCGATGTTTGGAGCTGAGTTCCCAGTCACCTGCTAAATCGAAAAAATGATCCGTATAATTATCTTTACTAGAACTGAAATAATCACCTCTTTGTAGCCGATAACCTAGGCGATATTTCTGCCCATTAGCTGGCTCTATAGCAAAACCTACACCTGGCTCAAACACTGAATATTGAGAATGTTCGAGATCTTGTGACGCTTTTGCTAAGTTGTCGTTATAACCCATTGATAAGTTTAAAAACGGTACAATAGCAATTCCTGATTCAGTCATAATTGGGTTAGGTTGCGGTTTTGCTTGTACGGCTGACAACGCAAAAAAAGCCAAACCAAAGGACGCGATTCTATTTAAATTAGTTGTTTTCATATGAGTATACTTTATCCATTCTAGTAAGCATTCTTGCCTACAAATCCTTTAAATACGGTGAGAAATACGATTTTGATGTCGAACCACAACGACCATCTGTGTATATAGTCCAAATCAAATTGGACACGTTTTTCCATTTTATCTAGCGTATCGGTTTCACCACGCCAGCCATTAATTTGTGCCCAGCCAGTAATTCCTGGTTTTACTTTATGTCTCAGCATGTAGCGGTTAACGATCGTTCGATACTCTTCGTTGTGCGCTACGGCATGAGGGCGAGGGCCGACAATAGACATTCGACCTTGAAGCACATTAATAAACTGTGGTAGTTCATCTAATGACGTCTTCCGAATAAACGCACCAAAAGGAGTCACTCGGGGATCATTTTTTGTTGCTTGTGTCACTTTGTTCCCATTGTCCATGGCACGCATGCTTCTGAATTTCCATACTTTGATAGACTTTCCATCCAGCCCATAACGCATCTGTTTGAAAATAATGGGACCTGGTGAGCTGAGTTTCACGCCTACTGCAACCGCAATAAGGACAGGACTGATTAAAATCAAGATAAGACTACTTAAGACTAAATCTTCAAAACGTTTTAGCCACGTACCTAACCCATTGAACGGTGTATCAAAAATACTAAAAGCATTAACATCGCCGATGGTATACCAACGCGAATGCAGTAAATTGAAGGTAAAAAAGTCTGGCACAATATAGGTATTCACTGTGCTATCCGAAAAGGCCTCTAGAATCTTGCTGATTCGATGCTGGGCTTGCATTGGTAGTGCTATGTACACACTTTTTACTTGACCGTTTTTGGCAAGAGTTAATGCATCATTAACTTTACCGAGCACTGGGATATCACTTGCGATACGTTCATCACCCCTATCATCGTAAAAGCCAGTCAGTTTAATACCTAACTCAGGGTTATTGATGAGATTTTTCGATAGTTCTAGGCCCTGCGGTGTCATGCCGATAATGACAGCTTTAGTGGTGTGATAACCTTTTTTATGTAGATAGTAAATGACTGTAAATGCGACGAAGCGCCAAAGCAGTAATAAAATAAATGATCCGACAAACCAAAAACCTAAAATTAAACGTGAGAAATCGCTTCCAGTTTTTGTGAAATAACCAACTAAAGTTAAGCAGCCGACAGTTGAAGCCCAACAAAAAGCAGTGTGTAGAGTTAAAACTCTAAGTTTTGTGGTTCGCCAACCGCTGTATATATCAAGGCTTTCAGCAATAAATGAATAAAAAATAACCCCTAAAAGTCCCACAGATATATAAGACATCGTAACGATATGTGAGTGAAACTTTAGTGTAATATACATTGTGATCAGTATTACTAAGCAATCTATCAGGCGGTAGAAAAATTTACCTTGATAGTTAGAAATACGGATCCTTCCTCTTTCACCCATTGTAGAAGCTCCTAACCGCTCAATTATTAAGGTAACGAATAATAATTATTTTTTAGCAGTGCATTCTCATATTAAGCTCCGACGACTTCAACTGATCAGGTGCATCAAAAATAAGACGCGATGTGTGATATATGGAATGGGTGATGGTATTTTGGGTTTTTCAATTTGAGATGGAGTACGGAGAGTCGGATAAGGTGATGTAATCACTTGCTATTACTGCATTAACTTAATGTGGTCACCTTGTTAGAGGACCTCTACATAAGAGCTAGCTAATGTTTAAATAAAAATAATGGGGGGCATTTACGGTGTAAGAATTAAGGCTAAATTTGGTTGTGTTTTTATCTCTTCTTAATCTTATGGATATTGCGACAGCTTAAGGGTAAGTCACGCTATATCGTGTGGGTTTATGATTCATTGCTAACACAAGGTTAAGTGAGACAGCCCCGAGCACAGACAGTGTGGCAATGGAAAACGAAACAAAAAAGGCAGAAGCAGCTAAAATTGAGCAATCTATAACCAACTGACTTTTGCCAACAGGGATCCCAAATTTATCTTGAATAAACAAACACAAGACATTAAAGCCACCCAAGCTGGAACGGTGACGAAAGAGAATTAACATGCCAAGACCCATTAATAATCCCCCGGCAATGGCGCAGTAAATTTCATTGACCATTTCCAAAGAAATTACCAAATAAAGATGGTCCGCAAAAAGAGAGACTAATGCGCCGGATAGCGCGCTGTTGATGGCAAAGCGATGACCAAATCGTTTCCAAGCCAAAATGTAAAAAGGGGTGTTAGCCAAAAAATAAATGCTACCAAATGAGGCTGGGACTAACTGGCTGATCAGCAGTGCTAAACCAGCGGTTCCACCGGTCAGTAAATGAGCGGACTGGAGAAAGAAGACGCCTTGTGCGACCAAAAAGGTTCCCGTTAAAATGGCAACCCAATCTTCTTTACGTGTGTGTGTTCGCATCGATAAATAATTTTAATAGCTAAGAATGGCGAGCATAGTAAAGAAAAAGTAATATTTTCGGTAGATAGAGAGTGAAAATTGAGGTAAACCTATGTAATTGCAGCTTTACAAGGTGTAAAGCAGAATGGTTGACATACTAACTCATCATTATCCAACTTACTGTTTAGCATGAGTTACCTCACTATCCATTATGAAAAAACTGCATGATAATTTCTGTAATTTGTTCTTTATGACCCAGATCAAATTATGTAGAATGTGCGCCATATTACGGTGACGAAAACGTTTGCTTTTGGTCATTGTGTGGTTTTTTGAAACTTTCAGTAAAATCTGAGTCAGGAGATACAGATGCTTAAGCGTGATATGAACATCGCAGATTACGATGCGGACCTGTTCGCAGCTATTCAAGAAGAGACTCTTCGTCAGGAAGAACACATTGAACTTATCGCTTCGGAAAACTACACAAGTCCACGTGTAATGGAAGCGCAAGGTTCACAGCTCACCAATAAATACGCTGAAGGTTACCCAGGTAAACGCTATTACGGTGGTTGTGAGTTTGTCGATAAAGTAGAAACACTGGCGATTGAACGTGCGTGTGAACTGTTTGGCGCAGACTATGCGAACGTGCAGCCGCATTCTGGCTCACAAGCAAACAACGCGGTTTATATGGCGTTGCTTAACGCAGGTGATACCGTATTAGGAATGAGCTTGGCACACGGTGGTCATTTGACTCACGGTTCTCCTGTCAACTTTTCCGGTAAGCTGTACAACATCATTCCTTATGGCATTGATGCAAAAGGTCAAATTAACTACGAAGAGATGGAAGCATTAGCGGTTGAGCATCAGCCAAAAATGATCATCGGTGGCTTCTCTGCTTATTCACAAGTTTGCGACTGGAAAAGAATGCGTGAAATTGCTGATAAAGTGGGCGCTTACTTGTTTGTTGATATGGCGCATGTAGCTGGTTTGATTGCGGCGGGTGTTTACCCTAACCCAGTTCCTCATGCCCACGTAGTGACGACCACTACCCACAAAACACTGGCAGGTCCTCGTGGTGGCCTTATTCTTTCGAATGCAGGTGAAGACTTATATAAGAAGCTTAACTCAGCCGTATTCCCTGGTGGTCAAGGTGGTCCTTTAATGCACGTTATCGCAGGTAAAGCGGTCGCGTTTAAAGAAGCTCTAGAACCAGAGTTCAAAGAGTATCAAAAACGCGTAGTCGCCAATGCGAAAGCGATGGTGGCCGAGTTTTTGGCTCGTGGTTACAACATTGTTTCAGGTTCCACAGAAAATCACCTGTTCCTTGTCGATTTGATCGATAAAAATATTACAGGTAAAGATGCTGATGCGGCATTGGGTGCGGCTAACATTACAGTGAACAAAAACTCTGTACCGAATGATCCGCGTAGCCCATTTGTGACCTCTGGCATCCGCGTGGGTTCTCCATCAATTACTCGCCGTGGTTTTACTGAAGCTGATGCGAAAGCACTAGCTGGATGGATGTGTGATATTTTGGACAACATGGGTGATGAATCTGTGATTCAAGCAACGAAGGCAAAAGTGTTAGAAATTTGTAAGCGTTTGCCTGTATACGCGTAGTTTTACGCACAATAAAATAAAAGCTCCTAATATTCAGGAGCTTTTTTATTTGGTCATTATTTATTTTATTGAGCACCAATAAGAAGAGTGGCCTCTCGCTGTTGAATGTGCTCTGCAGAACTATTTTGCAATGCTGAGCAATGTGCCTGACTTACATTGAAAAGAGTAATATTTAGTGCTCTCGTTAAATTTGCCTAAACCTTCACCATCACAATACTCAATATTAATATTGCGCATAGTATCAAGTGTCTTTTCGCTATTTAAGGCAAACTTAGAGCCGTCAGCGCAGACAATACGAACGCGGCCATCATCACTCACAGAGTAAATGTTGACTTCAGTATTACAAAGCTCAAAGGAGGCTTCACGATAGTTATCTTGCTGAGTATTAGACGCACAACCGGCCATTAAAGTGGCTGTAACAAGTGCTAATGTACTGATCGTTTTCATATTAATAAATCCCTAGCTTTGTTATCTATTTTCTATGTCGTTAGCCTATAGAACATAGAATCAATATTCAAGCTTCAATCATTAACCGAGCAGAGTCTCAAAAACCGATGAGTGAACATCGGCTTGATTGAACTTGTGCTGTGTGGTTATTTCACTTCTAGCCCTTTGGCTTGCATATCCGCATGATAGGAGGAACGTACGAACGGGCCACAGGCGGCGTGAGTAAATCCAAGCTCTAGTGCGATCTCTTTAAGTTCGTCAAATTCAGACGGTGGAACGTAGCGTTCAACTGGCAGGTGATGGCGACTCGGTGCTAAATATTGACCAAGAGTAAGCATTGTGACGTCGTGAGCTCGAAGATCTTTCAATACTTCCACTATCTCTTCTTTTGTTTCACCAAGCCCCATCATGATGCCTGATTTGGTAGGGATACTTGGATGTTGTTGCTTGAATTTCTTCAACAGTTCCAGTGACCATTTATAGTTTGCCCCAGGACGCGCCTTACGATATAGACGTGGTGCGGTTTCTAAGTTGTGGTTAAACACATCCGGTGGGTTATCTTTGAGTAGTTCAAGGGCGATATCCATTCGGCCACGAAAATCCGGTACTAACGTTTCGATACGGATCTCTGGGTTTAATGCTCGAATTTCACGGTTACAGTCGGCAAAATGTTGGGCACCACCATCACGTAGGTCATCACGGTCAACTGAGGTGATAACCACGTATTTCAACTTCATATCCTTAATGGTTTGCGCCAGTTTTTGTGGTTCGTTTGTCTCTGGGGCATTTGGCCGTCCATGAGCAACGTCACAAAATGGGCACCGTCTTGTACAGATGGCGCCTAAAATCATAAAGGTGGCGGTTCCGTGGTTAAAGCATTCTGCTAGGTTAGGGCAAGACGCTTCTTCACACACCGAATGGAGATTATTTTTACGCATTGCCGATTTGATCTCTTGGATGCGTTGGCTATCACTTGGCAGCTTAATTTTCATCCACTCGGGCTTACGCAAAACTTCTTTTTGTTCGGCGGCTGGCATATTTTTTACAGGAATTAATGCCATCTTATCAGCGTCGCGGTATTTAACGCCTTTTTCCATTTGGATCGGTTTGCTCATGCTTTTTACCTTTGAAGAGGTGCTTCTGTGCTGAATTCTACTTGCTCGTAAGCCAATATGTTAACGAGTTCTATTATAAGTTGTTTTTCTACGGTTTGTAGTTCTGTCGGGCCGCCCAGTTCACTGACTTGGGCCATTTCTAAACCCTGATAGCCACAAGGGTTAATGCGAAGGAAAGGGGAGAGATCCATGTTGACGTTTAGCGCTAAACCATGAAATGAACAACCCTTACGGATCCGTAACCCAAGAGAGCAGATTTTTTTCCCTTTGACATAGACACCAGGGGCATCTGGTCTTGCGGCTGAGTCAATACGGTATGCTTGCAAGGTATTGATCACGATCTGTTCAATTTTGGTCACTAACTCTCTTACACCTAATTTTTTGCGGCGCAAATCGATCAAGAAATAAGCCACCAGTTGGCCTGGACCATGGTAGGTAACTTGGCCGCCTCGGTCACTTTGTACCACTGGAATATCGCCAGTATTGAGAAGATGCTCAGCTTTACCTGCTTGGCCTTGGGTAAAAACTGGTTGATGTTCGACAAGCCAAATCTGATCCGGTGTGCTTTCGGTTCTTGTATCGGTAAATTCATGCATAGCTTCCCATACAGGAAGGTATTCTTGGCGACCCAGACGTTTTACAACAAGCGAATTTAACATCAGCGTGACTCATCTACCGTATAAATAAAGTTTTTGGATTATAAACTTCTTCCAGCGAATGGACTACTAATGAGGACGATAAATTTGTCCTTAGTGTGATGGGGTATATGCTATCTATATGATTTATATTAAAAAGCAGCCTAAGCTGCTTTCAAAAAAAATTGAATAAATCAAAAAATGAGAGGCTAGGCATCTCAATCACGGTTTTTGGGCTACAGAACCATACGTACGATATCGATCTCGCCTAGCTCTTTGTACAGTATTTCAACTTGTTCGATAGAGGTGGCGGTAATGTTAATCGATAAGGAGTGGTAAGTCCCTTTTGCACTGGGTTTAACTCGTGGGCTGTAATCACCTGGAGCGTGACGTTGGATAACTTCAAGAACCTTCTCTGGAAGTTCGGGCTTTGCGTGGCCCATCACCTTGTAGGTAAATGAACAAGGAAACTCGAGTAAGTCTTTGAGTTTTGCATCAGAGTTGATAGTCAGCATAATGGAAACTCCCGTTGATAATTCGATTAGCGGTGGCGAATACTACAGCGAATGTTGATGGAACTCAATAATCACAAAGCCGCGGTAAGGCGGCTTTGTTTTATCTTCTATAAGGGATATCAGAATAACCCTTTGAAAAGTAATATAATGTAGTCCCAAAGACGGCTAAATATGCTGCCTTCATCAACATTTTCTAATGCCAAAAGAGGGTATTCAGCCACGTCTTTGCCATCAAGCTGGTAGTAAAGCTTACCGACCACATCACCTTTGCTTATTGGTGCTCTGAGTTCTTTTTCAAGAACAAAGCTTGCGCTGAGATCTTTCGCTTGACCGCGAGGGAGTGTAACGTAAGTATCTTCATTGACACCAAGCGCCACTTTATCTTTGTCACCCATCCAGATTTTTTCTTCGACGAATGTTTCACCTGCTTTGTGTGGCGCAACGGTTTCGAAGAATCTAAAGCCATAGCTCAGAAGTTTTTTGCTTTCTGATTTACGAGCATTTTCATCTTTGGTACCCATAACCACAGCAACGAGGCGCATTTTCCCTTCCGTTGCAGAGCTAACTAAACTGTACCCAGCATTACTCGTATGACCGGTTTTAATACCATCTACGTTCATGCTTTTATCCCACAGTAAACCATTTCGGTTGTACTGGGTAATCCCGTTATAGGTATATTTCTGCTCTGAATAAATACGGTACTCGTTTGGTACATCACGAATCAATGCTTGGCCTAGTAGCGCCATATCATATGGAGTTGAATAGAGATTTGGGTTATCTAGACCGTGTACGTTAGCAAAGTGCGTATTGCTCATTTTTAGTGAACTTGCCCACGCATTCATTAGGTCAACAAAAGCGTCTTCTGAGCCAGCAATATGTTCAGCCATCGCCACGCAAGCGTCATTACCAGACTGAATGATGATACCTTTATTGAGTTCTTCTACGGTAACTGTAGTGCCGACTTCAATGAACATTTTTGAAGAGTCAGGATAATTCTTCGCCCACGCATTTTTACTGACCACCACTTTATCTTGCGGAGAGATATTGCCACGTTTCAGTTCTTGGCCAATCACGTAGCTGGTCATCATTTTCGTCAAACTTGCAGGTGAAAGTTTGGTATTCATCTCTTTTTCTGCCAGCACTTTACCTGAATGGTAGTCCATCAATACATAGCCTTTAGCGGCAATCTGAGGAGCATCAGGTATCACGATAGGCGCAGAAAATACTGAGCTAGTAAAGGTTGCAGAAAGCGCAATAGAAGACGCTAGAATCGGTTTTAAGAATGTGTGTTTTTTCATGAGGAATGCAAATTATCTTATTAACTGTCCATATCTTAACAGAAACGACCTATCAAACCAGAGCTTGAATCAAGATCACTGGATTTGATAAGTCACTGAGTGACGGGTTGCGCTTTGATGAAGGCGGTCTCGTAACCGAGTAATTTAACTTTTTCTAGCGTTTGTTGAGTCAGGGCATCGTCATTAAATGGCCCTAAAAATACGCGATGACTGCCATTCACACTGTCTACAAAGCTTTCAACCGTCAATGTTTGACTCAATTGTTCGGATAAAGTTCGTATTCTTTGCTCTGATTTTGCAGAGGCAACTTGGATGAGATATTGAACCTTCTTTTTCTGTGGTGACGTCGTGATGGGTTTATCGATGGTGATGACTTCGATAGCCACATTCGCAGTCCCGGTTTGAACTACACCCAATTTGTAAGCGGCAGCGTAACTTAAATCAATAATTCGTCCCTCATGAAAGGGACCGCGATCGTTTACCCGAACGATCGCAGTTTTTTTGTTATCTAAATTCGTTACTTTAACGTAGCTGGGTAACGGCAACGTTTTATGGGCGGCCGTCATCGAATACATGTCGTAGATTTCACCGTTGGATGTCAGATGTCCATGAAACTTTTTTCCATACCACGAGGCTTGGCCTTTCTCTGTAAATCCTTTGGCCTCTTTGACAATGGTGTAGTTTATGCCTCTCAAAGTGTAATTCTTGTTGCCGCCCAAACTATAGGGTTCATATTGCGGATGTGCATCTTCAATATGCTCAACCGAGAGTGGCGTGTTAGGGGCCACGTCGTCTGTTATTGAATAGCGGCTTGAAGAGCTACAACCGATGAGAAATAGACTCGTTAATATAAAGATAAATAGGGAGTTTCTCATGCTTAGGTTGCCTTAGAAAATGCTTTTCGGTGAGTGTGGATAGACATCAGTATGCCAAAGCCAGCCATGAGAGTGACCATGGATGTGCCACCATAGCTGATGAGAGCCAAGGGAACACCAACCACGGGTAAAATACCACTGACCATACCTATATTTACAAAAACGTAAACAAAGAAGCTGAGTACAATACTTCCAGCCATCATTCGGCCGAAAGCCGTTTGTGCGTTGCTCGCGAGGTATAGACCACGTCCGATGATAAAAAGATAAATAGCGAGTAAACACAAGATGCCAATCATGCCCCACTCTTCAGCAATGACGGCAAAAATGAAGTCGGTGTGCCGCTCAGGTAAGAATTCAAGTTGCGACTGTGTGCCGTGTAGCCATCCTTTTCCTGACAACCCTCCAGACCCAATGGCTATTTTACTCTGAATGATATGATAACCTGCACCGAGTGGATCGGATTCCGGATTGAAAAGTGTTCTGACTCGGGTTTTTTGATATTCACGCATCAGAAAGAACCAAAGCACAGGTATGAAGCCACCCAAAGCCACGGCGGCAGAAAAAATGATTCGCCAGCTTATTCCAGATAAGAAAATGACAAAAATGCCGGAGGCTGCAATCAATATTGAAGTGCCAAGATCGGGCTGCTTCGCGATTAGCACGGTAGGGATAAACACCATTAACAGCGAAACGACTAGGGTTTTAAAGGTGGGTGGAAGAGAACGTTTCCCTATGTAGCGAGCGACCATGAGAGGCACTGCGAGTTTAAGCAATTCTGAGGGCTGAAAACGAACAAAGCCTAAATTTAACCAGCGCTGAGCTCCCTTGGACGACTCGCCAAAAAACAGCACGCCGAGCAACAACAGTACGCCACAGAAAAACATAAAGGGTGCAAGAGACTCATAAGTTCTTGGGGAAATTTGAGCAAGAAAGATCATCACACCGAGAGCCAGTACCATGCGCATGGCTTGGCGATCCATCATAGTTAAGCTCTGACCACTGGCGCTGTACATCACGACCAGCCCAAACCCCATCAATAACAAAATACCCAGTAGTAATGGCAAGTCGATGTGCAAGCGCTCAAAAAGCGCTCGATTTTGTCCTGTTGAAGGATCCAGTTCCATTATTTTTCAGCCTCTTTACCTAGAATGGCGCGGTCAAATATTTTCCTAACAACGGGTCCACCATTGCCAGAACCTCCCCCTGCGTTTTCGAGTACCAGAGTGACAATAAGCTGCGGGTCATCTACAGGCGCAAAGCCTGTGAATAGAGCATGGTCACGAAGGTGTTCGGCTAATTCATCGGCCTTATACACTTGGTTTTCTGCCAAGCCAAACACTTGCGCAGTTCCAGATTTTCCAGCGCTGACATATTTCATATTGGTAAATGAGCGCCGTGCGGTTCCTTTTTTGCCGTGGTTTACAAGACGCATGCCATTGATTGCGATGTCCCAATAGCGTTTCGGCACCCCTTCGATCGGTGGCGAAGTTTCTAATTCTGAAAGCTCTTGCCTGCTAAACTCTTCACCATTTTTGAGCGTCGAACGCAATAAATGCGGCGCAATCACTTTGCCGTGATTAACCAGAACGGAAGTCGCTTTGGCAATTTGCATCGGTGTCGATGTCCAATACCCTTGGCCAATGCCGACCGGAATCGTATCACCTTGATACCAAGGGGTTCGGTGACGTGCCATTTTCCACTCACGCGTTGGCATGTTCGCTTTGCCTTCTTCGTAAATGTCTAAACCTGTATAGTCACCAAAGCCAAATTTCATCATCCAACTAGAGAGACGATCAATACCCAAGTCGTAGGCGATTTGGTAAAAGAAGGTATCGACAGACTCTTCGAGTGCCTTATTAATGTCCACTCGACCATGCCCCCAGCGCAACCAGTCTCGGAAGGGCCGCGTTTTGGAGTTTGGTATTACCCAATAACCAGGATCATTACGTGTTGTTGTTGGGGTTATAACCCCTTCTTGAAGTGCAGCGACGGCAATAAAAGGTTTAATCGTTGAGCCGGGAGGGTAAATACCAAGTGTCGCTCGATTGACTAACGGGCGGTCTGGGTCATTGAGAAGTTCGTTGTAGGCGGCGCTAGAAATACCATGTACGAATGGGTTTGGATCGTAGCTTGGACTTGATGCCATGGTAAGGACACCGTTATCTTTTGGATCGAGCACTACAATTGAACCTCGACGGCCATCCAACAACTTGTGCACATAAAGCTGCAGATCAATGTCCAAGCTTAATACAATGTCTTTCCCTGCCACGGGAGGGACGTATTTTAAGGTGCGAATGATGCGTCCTCGGCTATTGACCTCAACTTCTTGGTAGCCAGCCGTACCGTGCAGCACATCCTCATAAAAGCGTTCAATCCCCAGTTTGCCAATATCACGAGTGGCTTGGTAATTGGCTGAGCGCTCTTCGCGTTCTAGACGTTCCATATCTCGGTCATTGATTCTGGATACATAACCGATAACATGAGTGAGAACTTCACCATAGGGGTAGTAGCGCTTTAAGCTTGCGCTTACTGATACACCGGGAAACTTGTGCTGATTGACCGAAAAAATAGCCACTTCTTCCGGTGTTAATTGTGTCAAAAGCGGCACTGAATTAAACCGGCGTGTCTGACGACGCTCTTTTTCAAAGGTGGCAATTTTTTCTGGTGAGATGGTCAGGTATTGCTGTAAGCGCGTGATCGTATCATCCATATCGCGCACTTGCTCAGGTGTGATCTCTAAGTTGAATACTGGGCGGTTTTCCGCTAGTAGCACACCATTGCGGTCATAAATTAACCCACGATTAGGCGCAATCGGGACGATTTTGATTCGGTTATCGTTGGATCGCGTTTTGTAATCTTGATATTGGTTAATTTGAATATGGTACAAATTGGTAAGCAGAACGCCCACCAGCATGATGATCGCAATAAAAGAGACAATTGCTCGGTTGCGAAACAGCCGAGCTTCTGATTGGTAGTCACGAATTTGGCTACGCTTACGTAACATGAATAGTTATTCTCGGTGATAAGGGTGATTAGCCGTAATACTCCAAGCGCGGTACAAACTCTCTGCCATGACCACTCGAACCAAAGGGTGAGGAAGTGTCAACGGCGAAAGCGACCAGCTCTGCTCTGCGGCGGCTTTGCATGCAGGAGAAAGCCCTTCAGGGCCACCAATTAAAATCGATACATCACGGGCATCGAGCTTCCAACTTTCAAGTTGTTCCGCCAGTTGTTCGGTATCCCAACGCTTACCTGGAATATCGAGAGTAACAATTCGATTGCTTTTTGGCACGGCCGCGAGCATAGCTTCGCCTTCTTTTTGCAAAATTCTTGCAATATCCGCATTTTTGCCACGTTTGCCCGCTTGTATCTCCACTAATTCAAGCGGCATATCGTGTGGAAAACGTCGGCGGTACTCTTGAAAGCCTTCTTCTACCCATTTCGGCATTTTGGTACCAACGGCAATCAACTGAATTTTCAAAACTTAACTCCAAAGTTTTTCAAGCTGGTACAGATCACGATGCTCTTCTTGCATAACATGCAACATGCTGCTGCCCATGTCTAGCACGACCCATTCGCCTTCACTTTCGCCATCCATACCCAGTGGTTCCATGCCCACTTTTTTGACTTCAGTGGCGACATGTTCGGCAATCGAGGCTACATGTCGTTTTGATGTGCCTGTGCAAATGATCATGTAATCGGTGATGCTAGATTTTCCCTTAACATCTAACGTTTTGATATCAATGGCTTTCATATCGTCGGCTTTATCGGCAAGAAAGTCTTTCAATTCGTTGTGTAGCAAGCGTCATCTCCTTTTAAAATTGGTCTGGTTACTGACAAAATGGCGCGGAGTATAACACGCCTTCAAGCCAACTTTGATACAACGGACTGTGGCAAGCAAAATTCAACACTGATTTGCTGCAATATTGGCCAAGTTGAGGTTTCATACTGAGTTTTAGTTACCCTTTCGGCTTGGGTGAGTAATGCAATCAGCTGTTTGAGTTTATCTCTCGATAGTCTTTTTAAGCTTGCCGCGTACCAAGGTCGCTTGGATTGCCAAATTCGGTACTTATCAAAGATTGAGCCAATCGGCATCTGTGTTAAATCTTGATGCATTTGCAGCAGCAGTAGCAGCTCTTTTTGTAGGCTACGTATCAGAATCACAGGCTCAGTGCCTTCGGTAATGAGCTGGCGTAAAATACGTTGTGACCGATTCGCTTGCCCTTCGAGCAGCGCATCAACCCAGTGAAAGACGGTGAAGTGGTTATGTCGGCTTAATGACTCTTCTAAGCGGATCAGCGTCAGTAAGCCATCTGGATAGAGTAGCGCGAGTTTTTCTAAGCTTTGAGATAGTGCGAACAGATTGCCTTCATGCCATTGCGCCAGCATCTGCACTGCTTCTTGATCAGGTTTTAGCCCCAATGCGCGGCAGCGCATCATGACAAATTGTGGCAGTTTGCTGATATCCGGGGTTAAGCAACTCACCCAACATCCTAGGCTTGAGAGTGTCTTAAACCATTTAGTGCTTTCTTGTGCTTTGGTCAATTTCTCACCGATGATCACAAGTAGTACGTCAGGATGAAGCGATTGACCTAGGGCGACGAGCTCTTTCGCTGTTGCCGCATTTGCACCCGTTTCAGGTAATTCAATTTCAATGATTTTTTTGCTGGAAAATAAACTTAAAGCTTGGCAGCAGTCATAGACTTGATCCCAGTTTAAATGGGCATCGGCACTGAAACGATGGCGTTCTTCAAATCCTTGTTCTAACGCTTTTTTCTCTATCGCCACGCGTGATTCTTGCAGCAATAGCGGTTCGTTGCCAAACAGTAAGTAAAGCCCCATCAAGGGCTTGTTTAAGTGATCGGCCAGCTTGTCAGCAAATATTCTCATCACTCGCCTTTAGTTTGTCGCAGGAGCCGTGAATTGTGACGGTTCACTTTCCACGGTGTTTATCTCATAGGCCTGCTGGTCTGTTCGCTGCTGTTCATTTTCTTGTTGTTCAAGTTGATGTTCATTCGCTGCAATATCGGCTTTTAGACGTGCCATTTGGCGTAAAATTTGAGTTGCGGCTAGTTTGCGCATCTCATCTTCAATCATGTCTCGCTCTACCGATTTAGCGAGAGCGGTTAATGGGTTATCAAGATAGCTACGAGTTACACTGGTTGAAAACGTTTTCATGCCCAACTCAGGTAGTGTGACACGATACGATGCTTTAAAAGTGAGTTCTTTTTCTGCCGCACGAGTATTTTGATAGAGCGAGAGTGTCCGTTCACCAACACTCTCGCCTATAAGATGGATGTTCGGCACCGTTTCTGAGGGGGAAACAATCTCAATGTCACTCATTCGTAATTGATTTTTTACCATACGAGTGAAGGTACTGTATTGGTCGTAGCTGGTGACAGAGACTCGATTGAGTTCTTCGGGAACGGAGTAATCACCACGCAGATGAAAGCCGCAAGCGGAGAGTAGGCTGCTCATAATAACAATTAACGATAATTTCAGAGAGTAAGACGAAATTTGGCGCATTAGGGTTAAGTTCTCATATATTTAGGTGACTTATCTTAGCGCTCTATAGCTCTGTGGGTAAGAACGCTAAGATAAATCAACAGGGCAGCGAGCTACCCTGTTGATAAACCAGTTATTACGACATTAGGCTGCGATATTAGTTCGCAACGATGTTCAGTAACTTACCTGGTACATAGATAACTTTACGAACGGTTAAGCCATCCGTAAATTTCATGACGTTCTCGTCTGCTAAACCGAGTGCTTCAACCTGATCTTTACTTGCATCAGCGGCTACGGTCAGCTTACCACGAAGTTTTCCGTTAACTTGTAGGACGATCAGTTTTTCATCTTCCACTAGGGCGGATTCGTCGTAGGTCGGCCACACGGTATTATCTACATCACTCTCACCCAGTGCATTCCACAGTTCAAAGCTGATATGAGGAGTGATTGGGTAAAGCATGCTGACAACCGCTTTTAAAGCCTCGTCGAGAATGGCCCGATCTTGCACGGATTCTTGTGACGCTTTAGTGAGTTTATTCATCAACTCCATAATCGCAGCAATGGCGGTATTGAACGTCTGGCGGCGTGCAATATCGTCAGTCACTTTGGCGATGGTTTTATGCACATCACGACGCAGCGCTTTTTGTTCACCAGTAAGAGAGGCGCTATCTACCGCTTCAGCCATACCTTTAGCGCTATGTTCTGCAACCAGTTTCCAGACGCGTTTTAGGAAGCGGTTAGCACCTTCTACACCAGACTCTTGCCATTCAAGCGTCATGTCAGCCGGAGAGGCAAACATCATGAATAGACGAACCGTATCGGCGCCATACTTATCAACCATCTCTTGCGGGTCGATACCGTTGTTTTTCGACTTAGACATTTTGATCATGCCTGAGTGCTCAACGTTGCGGCCTTGGTTGTCTACGGCTTGAGTGATGCGGCCTTTACCGTCGCGTTCCACTTTTACGTCAGTTGGCGCTACCCACTCTTTGGTGCCTTTCTCGTTCGTGTGGTAGAACGCATCAGCCAATACCATGCCTTGGCAAAGCAGTTGCTTGAAAGGTTCATCTGAAGTGACATAGCCTGCATCACGCAATAGCTTATGGAAGAAGCGTGAGTAGAGCAGGTGCATACAAGCATGCTCAATACCACCGATGTATTGGTCTACTGGTAACCAGTAGTTTGCCTTCGCTGGGTCTAAAATATCGTCCGCTTGTGGTGAACAGTAACGAGCGTAATACCAAGACGACTCCATAAACGTATCGAAGGTATCGGTTTCACGTAGTGCAGGCTCGCCATTAAAGGTGGTTTTGGCCCACTCTTTGTCGGCTTTGATTGGGCTAGTTACACCATCCATCACAACATCTTCTGGTAGAATGACGGGCAGTTGATCAATTGGCACTGGGTGAACTTGGCCATCTTCAGTGGTCACCATAGGAATCGGCGCGCCCCAGTAACGTTGGCGAGAAACCCCCCAGTCACGTAGACGGAAATTAACGGTTTTCTTGCCTTTACCTTCAGCCTCCAGCTTGGCTGCAATAGCATCAAATGCTGCTTGGAAGGCTAAACCATCAAATTCGCCAGAACCAAACAGGACTCCTTTTTCAGTGTACGCAGCGCTAGACACATCGACTTCAGAGCCATCTTCTGGTTTGATGACTGGAATGATGTCTAGGCCATATTTGGTGGCGAACTCAAAATCACGTTGGTCATGAGCAGGTACGGCCATCACCGCGCCTGTACCGTAATCCATCAGCACAAAGTTGGCGATATAAATAGGCACTTCACGACCATTTAAAGGATGAATGGCCGTTAGGCCCGTATCCATGCCTTTCTTTTCCATGGTCGCCAGTTCAGCTTCTGCAACTTTGGTGTTCTTACATTCGTCAATAAAAGAAGCTAAAGCAGGGTTATTTTGCGCTGCAATGGTCGCTAATGGATGACCAGCCGCAATGCCCACATAAGTGACACCCATCAAGGTATCAGGGCGAGTGGTATAGACGTCGAGATCTGAATGACCGTTGACACCAAACTTGAGCTCTACGCCTTCTGAGCGACCAATCCAGTTACGCTGCATGGTTTTGACCATTTCAGGCCAACCCTCTAAGTTCTCTAAATCGTCCAACAGTTCTTGTGCGTACGCGGTGATCTTAATAAACCATTGTGGGATCTCTTTTTGTTCTACTGGTGTATCACAACGCCAGCAGCAGCCATCTTCAACTTGCTCGTTAGCGAGAACGGTTTGGTCGTTTGGACACCAGTTAACGGAAGAGGTTTTCTTGTAGACTAAGCCTTTTTGATACAGCTTAGTGAAGAACTCTTGTTCCCAGCGGTAATATTCTGGCGTGCAAGTGGCGAATTCACGGCTCCAATCGTAGCCAAAACCCAGCAGTTTTAACTGGTTTTTCATGTACTGAATGTTTTCGTAGGTCCAAGGCGCTGGTGCCGTTTTGTTTTTTACAGCCGCATTTTCAGCGGGTAGGCCAAATGCGTCCCAACCAATGGGTTGCATGACGTTCTTGCCTTGCAGACGTTGAAAACGAGAGACTACATCACCGATAGTATAGTTACGCACGTGACCCATGTGCAGTCGGCCACTTGGGTATGGGAACATAGAAAGACAGTAGAATTTTTCTTTATTTGGGTCTTCACTTACAACAAAGGTCTTGTTGTCATCCCAGTGCTGTTGAACTTTTTGTTCAATATCTTGCGGGTTATATTGCTCTTGCATCGATGATATCCGGTTATCTTGGAATTTGTGAGTTCGGTTAGAACAGAGTCTAATAGATCGACATAGAATACCTAAAGCAGGGGTACACAACAATAGCCAATCTGGTTTGATGGAGGTGGGTGATGCCAAAACGTAAAACAAGTTACGAAGAGATTGTGGATGACGTGATTGAAACGCTCAAACATAGTCCTGATGAAATGTCCCAAGTTTTGCAGACATCAGGTAAGGTTGTTGATGCTGCCAATAATCTCACCAAAGATGAATTGGCGCTTATTTCTGCCTATGTAAAAGCGGATCTCAAAGAATTCGCGGATAGTTTTGAAGAGAGTAGAAGCAGCCCATTTTCATTGATGATTACCAATTCAATTTGGCAGGGGCTTTTTGAAATCACCGATAAAACAAAAGTGGAATGGGTGGAATTGTTTCAAGATTTAGAACGACAAGGTTTGTACCAGGCGGGGGAGATGATAGGCCTTGGAATGTTAGTGTGTGACCATTGTGGGCATAAAACACAGTATAATCATCCAACTGAAATTATGCCTTGTATTCAATGTGGGCAAACGGCTTTTACTCGTCAGCCATTAAAACCTTAAGTGTTGCCAATAGAAAACACCAAAAAGGCGCTGAAATGCGTCTTTTTGAGGTTAAGAATGAGGTGAGTGGCGTCTTGTCCATCCGACGATCAAACTGAGTAACACCCAGGCGTAGAGCGGCCAAGTGCCGACAGC
The DNA here is from genome assembly GCF_963886625.1 of Vibrio sp. V23_P3S9T160. Classification (NCBI taxonomy): domain Bacteria; kingdom Pseudomonadati; phylum Pseudomonadota; class Gammaproteobacteria; order Vibrionales; family Vibrionaceae; genus Vibrio; species Vibrio sp. V23_P3S9T160. The sequence goes on along the minus strand of NZ_CAWPDB010000143.1, from coordinate 7,168 downwards.
GTGATACGGCGTCTCTCCTTTGGTCGACGTGATGGTTGCTTTCAATACGGCCGTTTCAAATTGTGGGATCTGCTGCGTTATTTTACCTTTATGATCCGTCACGGCGGTCACACCATTGTTAGTTGAACGAATGAGCGGTTTACCCAGTTCCAAAGCTCTCATCCGAGCAATCTCCATATGTTGCAATGGGCCATTTGAATGCCCAAACCACGCATCGTTAGATAGGGTTAAGATAAAATCTGTTTCATCAGTGACATTCGCTCTGACTTGTTCATTGAAGATGATTTCATAGCACAGTGCCGCGGCTAGGTGTCTACCCTTGGCAATCAGATTCGGTTGAATATAGTCACCACGGCTAAATGAAGACATCGGCAAGTTGAAAAAGGGTGCGATGGGCCTGAGCAAATCTTCAAATGGCACAAACTCACCAAATGGCAATAAATGATGCTTATGGTAGCGAGCGTCAGAGTCATAACGGTAGTCGCCATAAGGGTTGGTGCCAAGTACCAGAATGCTGTTGTAAAAAGATCGCTCTGGGCTTTGGTTGAGCACACCTGTGACAATCGAGCTATCGTTCATTTTGGCTGCAGAATCTAAGTTACTTAAATAAGAAGGGATCTCAAATTCAAATGCGGGAATCGCTGCCTCTGGCCATACGATAATATCTGCGTCCCAGTTTTCTCGGCTGAGATCGGTGTAGGTCATGATGGTTGGCCAGCGCTGATTGGGAAGCCATTTTTCCGCTTGCTTAATATTACCTTGAATCAGTGCGACGCGAGTTTGTGTGCTGGGATCGGGAGTGACCCAATCGAAATTGCGTAGTCCAAACCCCGTCGCCAATATGGTCAGAGGAATGAGCACGAGTATCCAAGAGCGCTTAAGCCACGCCATGGCTAGAGCGCTAGAACAGAGGAGCGTGAAGAAGGTGACCAGCTCAACGCCTCCCAGTGGTGCAAAACTGGCAAGCGGGCTATCAATTTGACTATAACCAAGCCATAACCAAGGAAAGCCGGTCATCACCCAACCTCGAAGCCAATCGGTAATTAGCCAAAGCGCAGGGGTGGCTAATAAAAAATGGCTGATGGTGTCATGACGGAAAAAACGGTTGAGTAAGCCAGCGAAAAGCCCAGTATAAAGTGCTAAATAACCGACCAGTAATGACATCAGGAACAGGCTGGCAATTTTGGGCATACCACCAAAGGTATCAATACTGACGTGCACCCAACTGATGCCAAAAGCAAAAAAACCTAAGCCCCAGCAGTAACCGATCCATGCTGCTTTTTTAGCTGGTTGCTGATGAATGAGCAACAATAGCAACAGGGGGGTGAGTATGGCCAGCGGCCAAAACTGATAAGGAGCAAAAGCGAGTGGGGTTAATGCGCCAACAAAAGCGGCCGCAAGCGGCCGCATTAGGCGATGAAAAAGTGCTTTAATCATCTATCTCATTCTGCTGATGTGAATGGGGTTATGTCACTCTTCTGCTATCACTGGAAGTGATTCAAGATCAGGAATAGTGACTTGCAGTTGAACCACTCGGCGGTTATCTGCTGCGGTGACTTTAAAGCTGTATTTGTCGATCTCTACAACTTCGCCACGGCTTGGCAGGTGGCCAAAAGCCGTCATCACCAATCCCCCTACAGTATCCACTTCTTCATCGCTGAACTTAGTACCAAAGGTTTCGTTAAACTCTTCGATGGTGGTCAGCGCTTTAACTGCAAAAGTATGTTTGCTGAGCTTACGGATATCCAATTGTTCTTCATCATCGAACTCGTCTTCAATGTCGCCAACGATCTCTTCCAAAATATCTTCAATGGTCACTAAGCCAGACACGCCACCGAATTCATCCACGACGATCGCCATGTGGTAACGCTCCTCTCGGAACTCCTTCAATAAGCGATCAACCCGTTTACTTTCTGGTACCACGACTGCCGGGCGGATCACTTCTAAAATGTTAAAAGGTGCACTGTCTGAGCCTAAATATTTGAGTAAGTCCTTCGCTAGTAGAATGCCTTCTACATGGTCTTTATCTTCACTGATCACTGGATAACGTGAGTGCTGAGCATCGGTGATCAGCGCAATTAAGGTATCCAAGTCATCGTTTTTATCGATAGTGACCATTTGTGAGCGTGGGATCATAATATCACGCACGCGCATCTCAGAAATCTCCATTACACCTTCAAGCATATCTCTTGTGTCATGGTCGATAAGGTCATTGATTTCAGAGTCGCGGATCACATCCACAAGCTCTTGGCGATCTCTCGGATCACCTTGAAATAATTGGCCTAGGCGTTCAAAAAAGGACTTTCTACTCGGACCTTCAGAATTCTGGGGGTTATCTTCGTTCATTGTTTCTCTAATTTTCCTCGCTATCAGATGTGTGATAGCACACGTATCGTACCGACTTTAGCGGTACTAGCTTCATTGTCTGGAGCTATTCCTTCTCAGCAATATACGGGTCTTCAAAGCCCATTTTTTGCAGAATTTCAGTTTCAAGAGATTCCATCTCTTCGGCTTCATCATCATCGATATGATCATAACCTAGCAGATGTAGACTGCCGTGTACAACCATATGAGCCCAGTGTGCCATCAACGGTTTTTGTTGCTCATCGGCTTCTTGTTCCACCACTTGGCGGCAAATGACAAGGTCACCGAGCAGATCCAACTCTATGCCCGGAGGCATCTCAAAAGGGAAGGATAGCACGTTGGTCGGCTTATCTTTTCCTCGGTAATCGCGATTGAGCTGTTGACTCTCTTCGGAATCAACAATTCGCACAGTGACTTCCGCTTGTTCCTGAAATGGGGTCACCGCGTGAGTTAACCAATGGCTGATATCATCAAAAGTAGGTAACCCTTGCTCATTTTTGACCGCTAATTGTAAATCTAGTTCGATACTCATTATTCACCAACGTTTTTTGTTGCGGTTACTGTATTCACTTCAGTAGAAACATCCACAGACTTTACTTCTCGCTCTTCACGACGACGTTGCTCTTGAGCTTTACGCTCTTTTTGGTCCTGAGCTTCCCATTTTTCGTAAGCGTTGACGATACGAGCAACCACTGGATGACGTACGACATCATCAGACAAAAAGAAGTTGAAGCTGATTTCGTCAACTTCATTGAGCACTTCAATGGCATGGCGAAGACCTGAACGAGCGCCACGCGGCAAATCGATTTGTGTCACATCACCCGTAATAACGGCTCTTGAATTAAACCCAATCCGTGTCAGGAACATTTTCATCTGTTCAACGGTAGTGTTTTGACTTTCATCTAAAATAATAAAAGCATCGTTGAGCGTACGTCCGCGCATGTAAGCGAGTGGCGCAACTTCAATCACATTGCGTTCAATGAGCTTTTCTACTCGCTCAAAGCCAAGCATTTCAAACAACGCGTCATAAAGCGGTCGTAGGTACGGGTCGACTTTTTGGCTTAAATCACCGGGTAGGAAGCCCAATTTTTCACCTGCTTCAACCGCCGGGCGTGTTAACAAAATTCGACGAACTTCTTGGCGCTCTAGCGCATCAACTGCAGCGGCAACGGCTAAGTAGGTTTTACCTGTCCCTGCAGGGCCAATACCAAAGCTGATGTCGTGCGTCACCATGTTAACGAGATACTGAGCTTGGTTAGGCGTACGCGGTTTTATCAGCCCTTTCTTGGTCTTAATGAAGACTTCTTTGCCATGTTGAATACTTGATTCAGACGGCTGCTCAAGGATCCCTGAATCTTTGATGGCTAGATGAATTTGCTCTGGTTCGATATCAGGAATTTGACCACGTATGGGTGAGGTATTAACGTACAAAGATTTGATAATATCCAACGCAGCAGCGGCAGTGTGTGGTTTACCGACTATGGTGAAAAACTGGCTGCGGTGATTAATTTCAACACCAAGACGGCGTTCTAATTGTTTGATGTTGTCATCGAATGGACCGCACAGGCTAGCAAGACGGCGGTTGTCTGAAGGTTCTAGATCTATCTCTAGCGTAACAATTTTATTGCTCAATGTTGCCTCTCAGTTTGCCATGGTACAGTGCCCGATTATGATCGAGCACTGTATGACATTATGCTTAAACCTAAGGTGTAAAAGTGGCTACCCCTAGCTCATTTTCTCGACGTGTTTTCGCCATCATTTGCGTTGGTGAAATCACGGTGCGAAGATCCATCTCTTGTTCAGTGCGAACCAGTTCACCACGCAGTGAGTTGGCAAACACATCGACAATTTTTACATCGACAAATTGGCCAATCAGATCGGCGGAGCCTTCAAAGTTAACGACACGGTTATTTTCGGTACGGGCGCGAAGCTCCATTAGATTTTTCTTAGATGGGCCTTCGACTAATACGCGTTGTTCTGTACCTAACATCAAACGTGAGTAACGCATCGCTTGTGCGTTGATTGTTTGCTGCAGTTCATATAAGCGCTCTTTTTTGGCGTCTTCTGATAAATCACATGGGTAATCAGCGGCTGGCGTACCCGGGCGAGGGGAGAAGATAAAGCTGAAGCTCATATCAAAATCAACGTCTTTAATCAGCTTCATTGTATCTTGAAAGTCTTTATCTGTTTCACCGGGGAAACCGACAATAAAGTCAGAACTAATTTGGATCTCTGGGCGCGCCTTACGCAGTTTGCGAATAATGGATTTGTACTCAATCGCGGTGTGTGGGCGCTTCATCATGGTTAAGATTCGATCTGAACCACTTTGTACCGGAAGATGCAGGAAACTCACCAGTTCAGGTGTGTCTTCATAAACGGCAATAATATCGTCGGTAAATTCGAGTGGGTGGCTGGTGGTGAATCGAATGCGATCAATGCCATCAATGGAGGCGACTAAGCGTAACAGATTGGCAAATGAACAGATTTCACCATCGTGCATAGGGCCACGGTATGCGTTAACGTTTTGTCCTAAAAGATTGACTTCGCGTACACCTTGCGCCGCGAGTTGCGCGATTTCATACAACACGTCATCCATTGGGCGGCTGACTTCTTCACCGCGAGTGTAAGGTACTACGCAGTAAGTGCAGTATTTTGAACACCCTTCCATAATAGAGACGAATGCGGTTGCGCCGTCTGCTTTTGGTTCTGGTAAACGGTCGAATTTTTCAATCTCTGGGAACGAAATGTCCATGACTGGCGCATCGTTGGTTTGCGATTGTTTTATCATTTCTGGCAAGCGGTGTAGGGTCTGCGGGCCAAAAATAACATCAACAAAAGGAGCGCGTTCACGGATGTGATCACCTTCTTGGGTTGCAACACAGCCGCCAACGCCAATCACGACGCCTGGTTTTTTATCTTTCAATGTTTTCCAACGACCCAGTTGGTGAAAGACTTTCTCTTGTGCTTTTTCTCGGATCGAACAGGTGTTAAGTAATAATACATCTGCTTCCTCTGGCTCTTCCGTTAGCTCGTAGCCGTTTGCAGCGTTAAGCAGGTCGGCCATTTTTGATGAATCGTATTCGTTCATCTGGCAGCCCCAGGTTTTAATTAGCAGTTTCTTACTCATCTCACTTTCGCTCGTCTTATTGGTCTAAATTGGTTGAACTAATGCTCAAATTGTAGCCGCCATCTCGGCGGTAAGCCGCGTATTGTACTGCTTTAAAAAGTCACTGACTAGTCATCCAATAAAATCTCTCGCATGTTCCGTCATCTCTAGATTTTTACCATAGAAAGTGCAGGGTTTTTGTGTAAAAAAATTCGCAAAAAAGAGCTGAAAACGTACAATGAAAATCGACTCAAAACTCAGACGATTAAGTGTAAACAATGAACAATTTTGACGTGGTGGTGATTGGCGGTGGCATGGTTGGGGCGGCAGTGGCTATAGGCTTTGCTAAGCAAGGTCGCACAGTTGCTCTGGTCGAAGGTATAGAGCCTGAAGCGTTTACAATAGACCAAGCAATGGATCTGCGCGTTTCTGCCATTTCGCAAACTTCGGTTCAGTTACTTACTGACTTAGGCGCATGGGATGAAATTATGCAAATGCGTGTTTGCCCTTATCGCCGCCTAGAAACCTGGGAGCACCCAGAGTGCCGTACTCGTTTTCATAGCGATGCATTGGGCCTCCCTCAGCTGGGTTATATGGTCGAAAATCGTCTTATTCAGATCGGATTGTGGGGGCAATTTGTGCACTATCCGAATTTGCAGGTTTTTTGTCCTGATAAGCTCAAGCACATTGTGTTTGGCCAACAAAATAGCGTGCTTTTAGAGTCAGGCGCAACTCTTACTGCAACTTGGGTGATTGGTGCGGATGGTGCAAATTCTCTTGTGCGGCAGCTGGCGGGAATTGGTGTTACCGCGTGGGATTATCGACACCATTGCATGTTGATCAATGTCGAAACTCATCAACCTCAGCAAGATATTACTTGGCAGCAATTTTTTCCATCCGGCCCGCGCTCGTTTCTTCCTTTGCCGGATAATCAAGCTTCTTTGGTATGGTATGACTCACCAAAACGAATTCGCCAATTGTGTGCGATGAACAAGCAGCAGTTAAGGGAGCAAGTGTTGGCCTCTTTTCCTGAGGAACTAGGCGATATTAACGTGTTGCAGTGTGGGGCATTTCCCCTCACTCGTCGTCATGCTCAGACGTATGCGAAACGGCAATGTGTTTTGGTTGGCGATTCAGCACACACGATTAACCCTCTGGCTGGGCAAGGGGTGAATTTAGGGTTTAAAGATGTAAAAGCGTTATTAGCTGTGACACAAAATCAAGAAGCTTTAACACAAGCGCAATTACGGAATTATGAAACATGCAGAAGGCCGGATAACTTAGTGATGCAATCAGGAATGGATCTGTTTTATAAAACGTTCAGCAACGAGGTTTTGCCTGCAAAGTTGGTGCGCAACGCGGTATTGAAGTTGGCCGAACATTCAGGCCCAGTGAAGGAAAAACTGTTGAAATACGCGTTAGGTTTGTAGTGCGATTTGAGCTGTTTTTGTAGAAACAAAAAACGCTGCAAATCAGTAATGCCGTTCACTTAAGAGTGAACGGCATTTTTGTTCTTAGTATACCGTTGTGGTCTAGGCTTAACTGTTCTAGGGAATGTTCTTTCCCTTCGCCCTTCAAGTATTAAGCTTTCAGCCATGTTGTGAAAACCCTTTAACTGACGAGGTATTGCTCCTGGTGTTGAGTAAGGTAAGCCTACAAGTAACGCAGATACATGAGCTAATGTGCCGTTAAAACTCA
>NZ_CAWPDB010000142.1:0-41369 GCF_963886625.1 Vibrio sp. V23_P3S9T160 | reverse complement strand
TCATTATATAGAGCAAAACTCATGGTGCAACCAAAGAATTCCTCTATTTCACTACGAGATATAGAGGTGTTGGGCAATAAAAAAACGACTCACAATTGTGAGTCGTTCAGTCGAAACTATGTATGCCGGATGCTTAATTTGATTCTTTAAATGCCTTCATCGCTTGCAAATGCTGTGAGATTTTCTTGAACTTATGGTTCTGGGTTTCATCCCAAATGATATCGTAATAGTTTTCAAGCTCTGCTGCTGTTTTGCTGTTGTCATGAATTTCATCTTCTTTAGATAAAATCACTAAACAGCGTCCTTTATTTTTTACCCTGTATTGCTCAACACACTTAGTCGCAATATCTTCATACTCTTCAGGGCGATCGATGCGTCCAGTCATGTTTGTTTCCGGATGCAAGTTGGGATTAAACACCACTTGCTTAATTCCGCATAAGAATCCAATCCGCTCAGACCAGAAGCCGCCGAGGCCTACGCCACAAATAATCGGATGTGGGTCATCAGACAACTCAATCACTTTATGCACTTCTTTTAGAAGATGCTGCATATCGTGTTTGGGATGCTGTGTACTGTAGTTAATAAAACGGACATCGCTGTCAATAAATTGCAATTGCAGTACTTTTTCATGGTTTCCTGGGCTTGTTGAATCAAAACCGTGCAGATAAATAATCATAATAACTCCCCACTCCTTGAGGTTTTTAATCTACCACGAAGATTGTGGTTTCAAAGACTTTAACCTTAATTTACTGCAACAAAACGACGAAACAGTGATCCTAGCTACATAATGTGCGTTTTAGATGTTCGGCTTGTTGGCGATAATAGTCATCACCCCATAATTGATGTGCTAACAAATACCATAACATGGCCATCATTGTTGCTCTTGGATGCCAAGCCACCACACCTTCGACCCAATCATCGCCCCCCACAATCTCACGCAATTGACAATAACGGTAGACCGCCTCTAATGGTTTTTCTTCTGCAACATCAATGCTTAAAGCCAGGTCGAGTCGGGGGTCGGCAATTGAGGCGTATTCCCAATCAATCACGCGGTTACCTTCATCGGTTTTAACCATATTGTAGCCAGCTAAATCAAAGTGACACAAAGTCTGACCAACATCAGCAAGGTTAGGTACGGTGCGCCAACGTTGATATAAAGTCGACAAGTCCTCACTTTTATACTCAGCTTTGAGCTGTAGCCAATAATGATCAACCCGAGCGATAAAACTGAAAGGGGCAACTGGGATGCGTGCTGTACTGAGATTATGGATCTTTATCTGTGTTTTTAATAGAGAATCGAAAGGTAAACCACCAGTAAGGGATTGACCATCAATCCATTCAACCAATAATCCTTGATCATTAATGGAAAGTGGCTTGGGGCCTAAGTGAGAAGATTCGATAGCAGAGAGAATTTGATATTCTTGAAAACGCGAAATGGAAAAGGCTTGAGTGATCGGCGTATTAGGCCGCCAAACAAAGCTGCGTTCCTCCGTGACAATTTTCCAACATCGGTTTGTTAACCCCCCTGTCAGCGTTTGTGCGTAGTCAGGGGGAGCAGAGAAGAATCCTTCTAGCGACGTTAAGGTACGATCAAGCTGACAAGCTTCACGCCAAGACATTCTCGCCATAAGGACCTCTTCTCTCAATTACTCAATTTTGTGATTAAAAACCGAGTAAACTTTTTGACTGCTGTTTACGAATTTCGGTTTCATCTGCCCATTCAATAAGGCCGCTTTGAAGATCCATTAAACGCATCGTCATTTTGTAATATACATCTTTATCACTGCTTGCGTTTTTCACAATACTCGACAAGTTGCCATACAGCATATATTGTGCGCCAACCATTTTGCCAAACTGAACGGCAGTACTTTGGTTGACCAACTCATCATTATTTTGGAAATTGAGCTGTTCGCGCACGGCCTCAACACGATCCATGTCGACGAAGCGGAACTTACCTGAATTCAACATCTTAGTACTGATGGTGTCAGTGATAGATTCAGTATCAATGTGCTCACTGGTTTTATTTTTGATTCGCTCAACAAACACGATAGGACGAGAATCACGGGTAATCGCTGCTACCGAACCTGACATCATCATGCTATCAACCATTTCCCCCGCGATTTTTTGTAAATCTGTTGAACCAAAATCAACTGTCGTCGTTTCAACGGATTGTGCATCTCCGTAGCTGACTTTATTTGAACAGCCGCCCAAAATGACAGCGAGTCCTAGCAATGCGATAATACTTTTGTTCATATTGGTTCCTTACTTTCCCAATTTAATTATTTGACCCACGGATCTGTACGCGAAACTGTTTTCCATTTGGATTGACAGAAATCTCCGACAACGACACCGTCTCCATCCCACTGATGATCTTTTGTTTCCAAGGACTTTGTCTGTTATTGACTTCAAGCCCATCATCGTCATACCAAGAAAAACGGTACTCGATAATTTGGTCACCTTGGTAATGACTCACTAAACGCACAAGTCCCCTCGTATGACCATCCACTTGGTTAGTTGCAATGTCTTCAACAACCAAGCGATTACCTAATACATTGTCGCCAAATAGCACTTTTTGCGAAGCGCCATCAACTCTTAATCCTGCGGTATTTTCAGCACATCCAATCAATGAGAATGTGACTAACAGTCCCAATATCCACTTTTTCATTACAATCTTCCTAGTTGTTTATGCCAGATGGTTGAATGACGTCCCTGACGAGAAACCCACACCAAAGTGGTGCCTTTTTCCGGTACAGAAAACTGATATTCTTGCTCTCCCACCCTTATCTGTTGCTCGCCTGCATTGACTTGCAGACTGGCCGTTTGCACCAGCCCTGGCAGCGTTAGCCAACTGCGCGTATCGGGCTGCTCTGTCAGCAGATTCCAAACGTTGAAGACTAAATTACCAACATTGTCATCTTTGGCCGCTTCCTTGCGCAATTGATCTTTCGCCAGCACTCTCAACACTTGCCTTATTACTATAGAGGGCATTTTCTCAGACAAGTTTCGACTTGCCATTAAATTCACATCCGTCAGAAAATGAGAAGTCAGTACTTTGTCATTCATCGTCAGTGATGAAAATGATTCAACGGGTGTATTCGGATAATAAGGTAAGGCGAGAGAATACAATGCGCCATTTCCTCTGCTGTCATACAAGGGTAAAGATTGACGCCAGCTATCTAAGGCTTTCACCACACTCTGCTCTTCTATTATAAGCACACGACCTTGAGAAGCAGTCAGTGAATGAGATTTCCCGTAGCGTTTCTCTAATTGGATTAGGTCTTCTCTCATCCCTAATCGTTTCGCAACGCGTAATGTCCCCTCTATAACCTCAATATTATCGGGAGTGACGGCCAAAGCGCGTCGATAGTCGACATAGGCACTGTTAACATCACCAGAGGCTTCATAAAGCAAAGCAGAAAGGTAAAAAAGGTAACCATTCTGCACCGCCTGCAAAGCTTTTCCTGCATCAGGGTAGTTTGCTAGTACGCTGCCTAAGTTTGGTGTCACACCTTGTGATTTTAGCTCTTTTTGCGCCTTTTCAAGTTCCGCTTCTCTAGCCTGCCTTGCTTGCTCTTGTACCTGATTCGCTCGCCGAACTTCAACCAGAGCTCCATCCAAATCATTCTGTTGTAAATAATTCAAACCGAGATAAAGATGTAAAAAACCGAGTTCATAATCCGCAGGAACGTATTCCATCAAGTTATCATTCACAGCCAACGCACCGACACTTGTCGCCGTATCACTTAGTGAAATCAATGCCTTATCTTGTTGAATTTTAACCGCAGAATCACTCAATTCGAAACTACGCTTACTGTCTACATAATTCTGGTTAAGAAAATGGACTCGCCCTTTTTCCAGATTGTCCAGAATGTCACCCGCGACAAATTCCGCAAGTTCATTCTCCGCATCTTGATACTGCCCAGATTTAACTGACTGATAGACAGCGCCATTTTGAGCACTGTAATGACTAAACAAGTTCCCCGCAGAAAAATTAGCACAGGCATTGAGAAAAAAAGGCGATAAAAAAACCGTAATATGTCGCACGTAACGCTTCACTCAATACTCCATATTTAACTCTAACCGTATCAATCGAGCGCCCAATAGTGACTGGGCAACCCATGCATTAGCTCATCAAAAGCGGACCCAACGGGCGACCGCCAACCAAGTGCATATGAATGTGGTAAACCTCTTGGCCACCATGAGCGTTACAATTCACTATCAAGCGATAGCCATCTTGTGTAATACCTTCTTGTTGAGCGATTTTTTTTGCCACTGTAAACATACGTCCCATAGCCGCTTCATGCTCAAGTTCAACATCGTTGGTCGTCGGAATAAACGCATTGGGAATGATAAGAATATGGCTAGGCGCTCTAGGGTTAATATCCCGAAAGGCGGTAACTAAATCATCTTGATAGAGGATATCTGCAGGAATTTCTTTACGGATAATTTTGCTAAAAATGGTTTCTTCAGCCATGAAATACTCCACTAGTAAATAGGCCTACGCAGTCACATCAAAGTACATTAGATCGAGATAAGTGGTTCAAGGCTAATACCTAAGTGGCCCACGACAACATATCGACAACCGATAGAACCGACACTAATTTGACCTTAATGCTACTGAATATAATAGGTGTGTAGTTGGATTTGAGTATGCGTGAACCCTGTCAAAAGCTCAATAAAAAACACCGTACGCGTAGCATAAATGACAGAACACTAATATAAAAAATGCGTTTTGCCAGGCCCGTCATAAAATGTACGTCTCACATTCAATACAATACTCATTATTTTGTTATTTTTTAAAACAAAACACTATTTTTCTAGGGAGAGGATTATGAAGGGTTCAGTGATTAGGCGAATGTACGCTGGTTTCACACTGATCATCATCATGTTTGCAGTAACGACCGCCATTATGATGGGAGGAATGAATCAAATTCATTCTAATTTCGAAAGTGTATCAACCACCGCCTTACCGCTCGTTTCTTTGTCAAACAAAACAAGTGTTCAACTGCTTTCTGCTGATAAATCTTTTAAGGACTTTTTGACGACACAAAACCAAGATCGCATGAATGTGATGCGTTCAGAATTTGCTAAAGCAAAACAAGATTTTGCTGACGTGCTAAACCAGCTCCAACAAGCAAGTGCAATGAACCCCTCTCTTGAAGAGCGGATAAGCCAACTTAAACAGATGGAACTCCGCTACTTTTCAGAAGCAGAACAAGCCATGAATAATTATCAGGCGATGTTTGAGGCGCAAGCTCAAGTGCAAAAATCAACTCGTGAATTTCAAAGACTTCATGCCGATTTAAGCACCGGAATGAAAGATTTTGTCGATGGGCAAAATAGTATTTCAGTTAAAGTCATGGCGAAAAGTTATTTCATTAAATTGAAAGATGCGGAATTAATCACTTCAGACGCTTTGTCCAGTTCGGATGTCGCCTTTGTTGACAAGGCCGTCACCATGAATAAAAAAGCGGTCACGCACCTCAACTACGCTTACCGAGGCTTATCGACCCAATTACCTGAACTGAAAAAAACATTTGACGATCTCGTCCAAAAATTCTCTCAAGATATTGGGCAAAAGGGTGGTGTGCTTGATCAACACAATAGTTACTTACTAGCGAAAACAGCCCTTTATGAAAACATTGCGAATTTGGCTATCGAGGTCGATAAAGCAATGACGATTTTAGACTCTTTTAACGATACTGCGACCGACGGTTTAAATGCCTCTCTGCGAGAAGCCGGGGAAGTCTATAAGCAAGGAGTTATTAAAGCGATCGTGATTGGTATTGCGGTTGTGCTAGTGGCTACGGGTATTGGTTACCACATTGCGCAAAGTGTTCGTGAGCCGTTAAATCGTATACTCAAAACGCTAGAAGGGCTGACAAAAGGAGATATGACACAACGCATTGAAATTCGTTACAACAACGAGTTTAGTCGCTTAAGTGGCCACATCAATTCGCTAGCAGATAATTTGCACCATATTTTGGTGCAGTTGAATGATGCTTCTGAAAATTTAACCAACACAGCTAACCATAACCAAACCACCTCTTCAAAAGCACAGTCACAGCTCAGCACCCAACGTGAGCAAACCGCGAGCGTGGCAACCGCAATGACAGAAATGGCTCATTCAGTACAAGAAGTAGCGCAAAGTGCTCAAAGTTCGCTAGAGATGGTGCAGAAAGTTGAATCGGCTTCTGAATCGGGCCGTAAAATTATGAGTGACAATATCACTACTATTAATCAATTGGAGACTCGCTTAAATCAATCGGTTGATGCTGTCGGTGAACTGCAAAAAATGAGCAGCCAAATTGGTTCTATCTTGGATGTGATTCGTAACATTGCAGAACAAACCAACTTATTGGCGCTCAATGCCGCGATTGAAGCTGCTCGTGCTGGAGAGCAAGGGCGCGGGTTTGCAGTCGTAGCTGACGAAGTTCGTGTTTTGGCAAAACGCACAACCGATTCGACGTCTGAAATTGAAAGTATGATCAGCAACTTGCAATCCAGCTCATCTTCTGCCAGTACTGTTATTGAAAGCTGCATGACTGATATGGAACTTTCTGTCGAGCAAGCATCAACGGCGAATAGCGCAATGGAAGAGATCCAAGCGTTAATTCTAGAAATCAGTCAGATGAGTACTCATATTACACAGGCGGCCGCCGAGCAAAGTGAAACAACTGGTGACATTGCACGCAGTATCGAGGATATTAATTTAATCGCAGATGGTAGCTATCAAGCCATGTCTCAAATTGCACAGGCAAGCGCCAACCTAACTCAGCTTGCTAATCAGCAGAATGAATTAGTCCATCGTTTTACATTATGAGTGACCGTTAACAAACTCAACCCCATTTGTAAGTTACATGTAAATTATGTCTCAAGGGCGGCTTTTAATCTAAAGTCGCCCTTGTTTTTTTGATGCCACATCGTTATATGATAACTATCGGCTTGCGCATTATTATCTACCTCCTACTCTTTGCAAGCCAAACATGAGGATGATCTATGGCTGTTCATGTTGGCATTATCGACCAAGACCCTATTCGCTTGGTTACTCCCCTGCTTGATAATCGAACGGTAAGTTCGCACATTGTCTTCATCGGTGATCAAGACCAAAAATCAATGTATTTACGTTTACACTCGGTATTGAGTCAGCGCGATATCACTTCTGAGTTTTTTGAAATCCCATCGGGTTCCAATACCTCAGCAATCAAACAAGCTATCCAGTTTTTAGCGGAAGATTTGAAAACCAGATACGACGAAGTCAAGCTGAACGCAAGTTGTGGTTTGAGACATCGTTTATTATCCGTTTATGAGGTGTTCCGTAGCTATCAATGGCCTATTTTTGTCGTCGAACCGAACAGTGATCAGCTGTGTTGGCTTTATCCCGATGGTCAAAATAATACCCAAGTGCAAGACCACATTACCATTTCAGACTACTTAACCATTTTTGGTGCACGGGGTGAATTTAGTGAGCATCATATTCCGCCACAACTTGACCAAAAACTTTACGAACTCGGCGAGCGCTGGGCAAGTAATGCATTAGAACTTGGTCCTGGTTTAGCCACATTAAACTATTTAGCGACGACGTGCCGCAAAGAGCAGCGGCTAGATGTTGCACTTTCAGAAAAACAACAAGGCTATCGTGAACTTCATATTCTGTTGACCGATCTGGTCGAAGCACAAATCGCCACCTATCAAAATGGCATTTTAACCTTCGCCAACGAAGATGCGCGCCGATTTTCCAATGGAGAATGGTTAGAAACATTAGTGCACAGTACAATAAGGCAGATCCAAGATGATATGCCAACCATTCAAGATCGCTCTTTGAATGTTCAAGTCTACCGTCAATTAGGTGAGCGAGAAGTCAGAAATGAACTCGATGTCGCTACAGTGGTGAATAACAAACTGCATATTATTGAATGTAAAACGAAAGGTATGCGTGATGACGGCGATGATACGCTTTATAAGCTAGAATCATTACGTGATTTGCTTGGTGGCCTACAAGCTCGCGCTATGCTCGTGAGCTTTCGCCCACTCCGCCATAATGACATTACTCGTGCAGAAGATTTAGGGTTGGCCTTAATCGGCCCAGATGAACTGAAAGATTTAAAATTACATTTAGCCGCTTGGTTTAAAGAAGCGGGTGGTAACGAAGATATCTAACCTACAAAAAAGCCCGTTTCATACGGGCTTTTTTTACAGTAAAACGAATTTTCTAATGATCATCTTCTGTAAAATTTGTCGGTAAAGTTGTTTTCATTTGATTCCATATGTGAGCGCTGTCAATGCCGTAATGACGGATCACAATCGGCAACTGCTCACGATTGCCACTTTCACATACTGCTAATAATTCACGGTAAAACCGCAAGGCTAACTCGCGTGCTTCTGGATTAGAGAAATAATAGCTGCCAACTCGGTCATATAATTTCTTTAGCCCATTAAAAATCAAACCATAAATTTGATTTCCTGAGTGAAACGCTAAACGCTGAAATAACATGTAATCGTAAAAGTTAAAGGTTTTCGCAATCAATATTTGCTGACGTTTATATTCGTCTTTTTCACCATCATCTTTAATATGCTGTTGGATTTTCTGTGCATAAGGAGATAACTCCATAAAAGAATCCCAAGATTTAGCACTTAATAGTGCTTCACAGCTTTCGATAACATTAGTAATAGTGCGTTCGGCAGGCTCTTTGTTCACCTTAAATGCATAACGCATAAATATGGGGCTAATATTTGTCCGAGCCGCAAGTAAGTCTTCCACAATACTGGTGGCATTTTCAGCATCGAGCGTCATTAATGTATCTAATATGTGTAAACCGGAAGTTTCCATAAATTGGTTTACTTTTGTTGGCTTACCATGCTGTATAGTCAACCAACCATCACGGGCTAAGCGTTGTAATACTTCTCGAAGCGTTGTACGTGTTACACCAATTAATTCTGAAAGTTCGCGCTCTGCAGGTAAGATAGAACCCGGTGCAAAGCGACCATTCCAAATGCTCTCAATTATGTATTTTTCAGCAAAACCTGCTGGGCTTTTTGCCTTAATGACCATTAAGTACTTATCCAGTTTTCTATTTATTTGGGTCGAATGGGACTCATCATACCACTAGTTGAACGTTATCGGAAACAAACCATCCGCGAAGTTATCACAAACAAAATAGAGCTTAAACTCTAATTTAATCATCTTGTTTATGAACAATACCGAGTCAATGAAATAGTAATTTCTAGCAGTTCTTCAAAAGGAAGAACCCATAAGAGTAGAAAAAATAAAGAGATATAACTCACATTAATAAACTTAAAATAATCAATTTAAGCTTGCAAAATTCGCTCTTTTTAGTCATTTAGATGCCTATTACCTTAACTCCACTTCAAAATACGGCTCGGCGTGAATTTTTCACAACTCTTATGCTATGCTTACCCAACTTTGATCGCGTTTTTGACCAAAATATCGGTAAGTGTTTTATCAATAACCTGATTATTATTGACTAAAAAAGCTTGCGGAGTAGAGTGACGGTCGAAGTAAGGATTGCTTGTCTCACTCAAGGAGTGTCTTGGTAAACCATAATCCCTAAACGGTTTGTTGTTTCGCTAGAACATTGCCGATAGATACTGTTTTCGTGTTTAACACGTTCTATTTGGCCACTTCACATAATGAATTAAAGATAAGCTGACAGCGTCTATCATCTCAACAGTAAGAGAACTACCCATGCCGATGTCCCTCGGAAGCGCTTTTCTCAAGAACTTTCTTGGTAAAGCCCCTGACTGGTACAAAGTTGCCATTATTGCTTTTCTCATTATCAACCCGATTGTTTTCTTTTTGGTCGACCCATTTATTGCTGGTTGGCTACTTGTGGTTGAATTCATTTTCACCCTAGCGATGGCGCTTAAATGCTATCCCCTGCAACCTGGTGGCTTACTGGCTATCGAAGCTATCGCCATTGGAATGACCAGTGCAGAGCAAGTAAAACATGAGCTTGTGAATAACATCGAAGTTCTGCTGCTACTGGTGTTTATGGTGGCTGGTATCTATTTCATGAAACAGCTATTGCTGTTCATCTTCACCAAAATACTACTTGGTATTCGTTCAAAAGCGATGCTTTCGGTCGCCTTTTGCATTACAGCTGCTTTCCTGTCTGCATTTTTGGATGCTTTAACAGTTATTGCTGTGGTCATCAGTGTCGCCGTCGGGTTTTACTCGATTTATCACAAAGTGGCATCGGGACAAGGGACAAGCTCCGCTCATGACCATACTCAAGATGAACATATCTCAGAACTAACACGTGATGACCTAGAAAACTATCGTGCGTTTTTGCGCTCACTACTGATGCATGCTGGCGTAGGTACCGCTTTAGGCGGGGTGATGACCATGGTTGGTGAACCACAAAACTTGATCATCGCCGATCAAGCCGGTTGGTTTTTTGGCGAGTTTATCATCCGTATGTCTCCGGTAACCGTACCTGTTTTTCTCTGTGGTATTTTGACCTGTGTATTGGTTGAAAAGCTGAAGCTATTTGGTTACGGCGCAGAATTACCCGCTAACGTTCGTCAAATTCTGGTCGATTTTGACACGGCTGAGCGCAAAAATCGAACCAATCAAGACGTCGCAAAACTTTGGATCCAAGGCGCTATTGCTGTCTGGCTGATTGTTGGATTGGCACTGCACTTAGCGGCAGTTGGATTGATTGGTCTTTCAGTTATTATTTTGGCGACAGCATTTACTGGTGTGATAGAAGAACATTCGCTAGGCAAAGCATTTGAAGAAGCCCTACCCTTTACGGCGCTGCTGGCGGTATTCTTCTCCATCGTAGCCGTAATTATCGATCAACAACTCTTTAAGCCAGTTATCGATGCTGTGTTGAATGTTGAAGATAAAGGGGCTCAGCTTGCTCTCTTCTATGTGGCTAACGGGCTTTTGTCGATGGTTTCGGATAACGTTTTCGTTGGCACTGTCTATATTAATGAAGTCAAAACAGCGCTACTAGAAGGTGTTATCACACGTGACCAATTCGATTTATTGGCTGTCGCGATTAACACAGGTACGAACTTACCGTCAGTAGCAACACCAAACGGTCAAGCCGCTTTCTTATTCTTATTAACATCAGCACTTGCACCATTGATCCGCCTTTCTTATGGCAAAATGGTCATCATGGCTCTGCCTTACACGATTGTATTGGCATTAGTTGGCCTGTTTGGTATTGTCTTCTTAGTTGAACCCATGACTGCGCATTTTTATGACTTAGGGTGGATTACGCACCATTCAGCCAAAGCAGTTCAAGCCATCTCTGCCGGGCATTAAAATATTCGGTTGATAATGAAACTTATCTAAGTTAAAAAGCTCTGAACTATCAGGGCTTTTTATTCTTTACAGGTATTGAATGTGACTTTTTTTTCTACTCTGAAACTGTTCTCTCAATCGAGAAAATCTTGGTTTTTATTACTTCTTTTTGTGGTTTTTTTTGAGGCTTGTGCGCTTTTTTTTCAGCACATCATGATGCTCGCACCGTGTGTGATGTGCATTTATGAACGTGTAGCGATGCTAGGAATTGGCGGAGCAGCTCTGCTTGGCTTAATCGCACCCAATAATCCGATTGTTCGTTGGATTGGACTCGTTACTTGGGGAGCCAGTGCTTATAAAGGTTTGACCTTAGCTCTGCAACATGTGGATTACCAATTCAACCCTTCTCCTTTTGCCACTTGTGATTTATTTGTCACTTTCCCAAGCTGGGCACCACTCAATCAATGGGCACCTTGGATGTTCGAAGCTTACGGTGACTGTTCGAAAGTGGTATGGCAATTTTTAACGCTTTCCATGCCACAGTGGCTAGTGGTCATCTATGCTGCTAACTTGCTGGTGCTCACTTTTGTTGTTTTAGCTCAGTTCGCGAAAACCCACGTCAATAAGCTGCGGTAATAACCTGCTTGATCAAAAAAGGCATCTCGCTAAGAGATGCCTTTGGGCTGATTCACATCGCTTACTCTGACGCAAGCAGCGGATCAACATTAATATACTTACCAATTTGTTGCCGTTTTACCGTTGGCACATAGGGTATTTCACCAAGCTTAGGCGCTGGAATGCGCGATTCCAACATTGCAATAATTTCAGCGTAATGCTCAGTTCCTGGGTTCACTCGGTTGGCTACCCAGCCAACAATCTTCAACCCGTCGGCAATAATACTTTCCGCTGTTAAAATTGCATGGCTTAAGCAACCTAGTTTAATCCCTACCACTAATACCACTGGTAGCTGTTCTTGTTTAACCCAAGTAGACAAGCAGTCCGTATCAGAGATCGGAACGCGCCAACCACCAGCACCTTCGATCAACACAATGTCAGCATTCGCTTTATGCTTAGCTAATTTGCTACTGAGTACGCCATAATCAATCTCGACCTGTTCATGTTTTGCGGCGATATGTGGTGATGTAGGGAGCGCTAAAGAATATGGATTCACATCACCATAGGGCATCTCTTTGGTTGCCGCTTTCATCAGATGTAATGCATCTGAGTTGCGTAAGCCAAATTCCGTTTTTTCGCTACCAGCGGCAACGGGTTTGTAGCCAATAGTCACCAAATCCTTGGCGGCTAATGCTTGTAGAATCGCTTTTGAAGCGACCGTTTTTCCAACGTCGGTGTCCGTACCCGCAATAAAAAATGCATCAATCATCGATGTATAACCCCTAAACAAACCTGATAAGTTGCAGGTAGAAGACCTTGATGGTTTTGAAATGTTTGGTATGCCTGCTCAACTTGCAGTAGAGCCTTGCGGCTTGTTAACCCTTGTGAGCGTCCACTTACGTGATTTGCACCAATTCCTTTAAGATCTCTCATCAAGGAAAAGGCTTTGTCATACCAAACTGTGATCGAAGCCAAGTCTAGTTGATGGTGGTAACAGTGAGATTGCGCTAACGCAATTTTTACCTGATTGAGTGTGATGAAATCATTGACGTGTTGATGTGTATCAATTTTTGTCCACGCTTGTTTCAGTTCAAACAGCGAACCGTCCAATAATGTCGAAAAATAAGCCGTCCCTTGTGGTTTCAATACGCGGTGAATTTGTCGCAGTGGTAGAACAAGGTCATCACACCACTGCAGCGCTAAGCTAGAAAAAACGTAATCAAAAGAGGCGTTGGCGAAAGGAAGCGCCTCAGCATCGGCTTGATAATAGGTGACGCCAACATCACCACAACGTATTTTAGCTTGTACTAGCATCTCACTGGAGAGGTCAGCACATACCACATACGCCCCTCTACGCCGCAGTTGCTCTGAAAAATAGCCCGTACCACAACCAAGATCGAGCACTCTTTTCCCTACTAGATTGCGCGGCATTTTGTCCAATAAACGTTGCCCTACGTCACGTTGAAAAGCGGCATGTACATCATAATGCTTTGCCGCGCGGCTAAAAGAGTGGGCAATGGCGGCTTTGTCATGCAGCGTATTTATCTCTATGGCATGAGTTTGTGACATATTCAGCTCTCCTCTAGCGCACGTTGCAGTTGTGTGGTTAGTTGCTCTATGTCAGCAATAGTGTGATTGGCGGTTAGAGTGATACGCAATCGGGCACGGCCTTGAGCCACCGTTGGTGGGCGAATCGCGGTCAACCAACACCCGCTATGTCGCAATTGATCGGCGATATTCAATGCTGTTTGCGCCTCACCAACAAGGTAGGGTTTGATTGGCGTTAGCGTTTCAACATAGCCATCGAAACCTTGCATGGATTCAGCGTAATAAGCTTGCAGCTCAGTCAGTTTTTCTCTGCGCCACGGCTGCTGAGTGACCATTGAAATAGCATGAGTTACTGCATAAGCTTGCGCTGGCGGCATGGCTGTAGAATAGACGTGGTGACGAGCAAACTGCGTAAGAAAGTCACCCACCTCTTGATTGCATAAGATAGCTGCACCCGATAACCCCAAGGCTTTGCCAAAGGTCACCACTAAGAGCTGTGGTTTTATTCCTGCCGCGCTGCAACTGCCTGCCCCACCCTCGCCCAAAACACCGATGCCGTGTGCATCATCGACTGCCAACCACGCTTCACCTTGCAGTGCATCCGTGATTTCGCACAGCGGTGCACAATCACCATCCATGCTAAAGACCCCTTCAGTCACCACTAACATATGACTATCGCGGTTAAACTGTTGCTTAAGATGAGTGACATCGTTGTGCCGAAAACGCTTCATACTGGCTGCGCAAAGCATTCCTGCTTCCATCAAAGAGGCGTGGTTAAGTTTATCTTGCAGTAGCAAATCGTCTTTATTGAGCAGGCTAAACAGCAGTGCCTGATTAGCACTAAAACCCGAGCCAAACAAAATGGCTCGCTCATAACCTAGCCACTCACACAAGTTAGATTCAAGGTTGCGATGGGCTGAGCTAAAGCCTGTGACCAAAGGAGATGCGCCACTACCGCAACCATACATACTCAGCCCTTGCTGCCAAGCGGCAATCAATTCTGAGTCATGTGCAAGGCCAAGGTAATCGTTACTGGAAAAGTTAAGATACTGGCGGCCATCTTTGCACAATCGAACCTGGTTGCCTCCCTCAAGCTCGATAAGAGAACGAGAAAGCCCAAGATCGTGACGAGCACTGAGGGCCGCTGAAATACGTGAATTAAACGCTGGCATCGTAGAAAAGATCATCTTTAGTAGGACGAGCTGCCACCCGTTTTACGACACGTTCAAGCAGCTCACTTTCTGCAACTTCATCCGGTTTTTGGCTCACTTGTTGGCTATTGATACCCAGTTTTTTAAATAACTGCATATCGCTATCTTCATCAGGATTAGGAGTCGTTAGCAACTTGCAACCGTAGAAAATGGAGTTTGCACCTGCCATAAAGCACAGCGCTTGCATCTGCTCATTCATATTTTCACGTCCAGCCGATAAACGCACCGCCGATTGTGGCATCATGATCCGAGCAACAGCAATCAGACGAATAAAATCAAACGCTTCGACATCTTCGGCTTGCTCTAACGGTGTGCCTTTCACTTTGACCAGCATATTAATCGGTACACTTTCAGGATGGGTTGGTAAGTTCGCTAATTCCACCAACAGGCCAGCGCGGTCATTAGCGCTCTCTCCCATACCGATAATTCCCCCAGAGCAGATCTTCATTCCTGCATCGCGCACGTGCGATAAAGTATCAAGGCGATCTTGATAGGTTCGAGTGGTGATAATGTTGCCATAGTATTCAGGTGAGGTATCTAGGTTGTGGTTATAGTAATCAAGCCCTGCACTGGCCAACTCACTTGCTTGATCAGGCGTTAGCATGCCCAGCGTCATACACGTTTCCAAGCCCATCTCTTTCACGCCACTGATCATCTCTTTCAAGAGAGGCATATCACGCGCTTTCGGGTTTTTCCACGCCGCTCCCATGCAAAAGCGGGTCGACCCAGAGCGCTTCGCTTTTTGCGCCGCGTCTAACACCCGCTCGACTTCCATCAACCGTTCTTTATCAACATCAGTCCGGTAATGCGCACTCTGCGGGCAATATTTACAATCTTCAGGACACGCCCCCGTCTTAATAGAAAGTAACGTGCTGACCTGAACATAATTTTTGGGATGGTATTGACGATGTACTTGCTGCGCTTCAAACAGTAGATCCATAAACGGCTTTTCGACCAGTGCGTTCACCTCAGCAACGGTCCAGTTATGACGAACTTCCACATCTCTTCCTTATTCAGTTTTATTATTTTGTTGCTTGGCTAGTCTACTGACAAGCGATAAACTGTCAACAATCAAAGAAAACACAAGTTTACGTTTGATTAATATTTAATCAAACTCAGCAATATGGACTGATCATGGATTTACTCTTCGACCGCCAACATATCTGGCATCCCTACACTTCAACGCTGACGCCATTGACTTGTTATCCCGTCACTCACGCTCAAGGTGTCCATCTTTATTTGGAAGATGGGCGACGCTTGATTGATGGAATGTCCTCTTGGTGGGCAACTATTCATGGTTATAACCATCCACACCTTAATTACGCTGCGCATCAGCAAATTGATAAAATGTCACACGTGATGTTTGGCGGTATCACACATCAACCCGCCATTACGCTTTGTAAAAAATTACTGGCATTAGCGCCAAGCAATCTTGAGCACGTATTTTTAGCCGATTCTGGCTCTGTCGCCGTGGAGGTCAGTTTAAAAATGGCGCTGCAATACTGGCATGCAAAAGGTCAACCGCGAGCGAAATTTCTCACTTTACGCCATGGCTATCACGGCGATACGTTTGCCGCGATGTCAGTCACTGATCCAGATAATTCAATGCATTCGCTCTACAAAGGTTTTTTGCCGCAGCATATTTTTGCCGATTCGCCAACTTGCGGTTTTTGGGATGAGTGGGATGAACGCGATCTCGATGATTTTCGAGATAAAATAATGCACTCTCATCAAGAGCTTGCGGCGGTGATTTTAGAACCAATTGTGCAGGGAGCTGGCGGTATGCGTATCTATCATCCTCAGTTTTTAAAAGGCGTGCGTGCACTTTGCGATCAATATGGTTTGCTACTGATTGCCGATGAGATTGCAACTGGGTTTGGCCGTACTGGAAAGCTCTTCGCCTGCGAGCACGCTAATATCGCGCCTGATATTTTATGTGTCGGTAAAGCCTTAACGGGTGGCTATATGACGCTTTCGGCCACACTGGCGACCAAGCAAGTCGCCGATACGGTTTGTGCTGGCGAAGCGGGCTGCTTTATGCATGGGCCAACCTTTATGGCTAACCCATTGGCGTGCGCCGTCGCCTGCGCTAGCTTAGAGCTCATCGAACAGGGCGATTGGCAACAGCAAACCCAGCGTATTGAAGCGCAATTTGCTCATTTACTGCCCATGCTTAACCGTTTTGAGATGGTAAAAGAGACGCGCTGGCTGGGCGCTATCGGCGTGATTGAAACGCATCGCCCTGTCAATATGGAAGTCATTCAAGCGCTATTTGTTGAGCAAGGGGTCTGGATCCGTCCTTTTGGCTGTTTAATCTATGTGATGCCACCGTTTATTAGCCAAGTAGATGACATTGAAAAACTGATCAACGCTGTAGCGGTGGCATTGCAAAATTCGCAATGCTTTCAAATCGATGGGGCTTAAATAGAACCGACACATACTATTGATGCATAAAAAAACCGACTCGCAAGTCGGTTTTTTTACTGTGTTTAAGGCATCATGATTAACCGATGTGCGTTGCGCCACCCATGTATGGTTGCAGTACGCTAGGAACGGCAATACGGCCATCGGCTTGTTGGTTGTTTTCCAAAATGGCTACCATAGTACGACCCACAGCAAGGCCTGAACCGTTCAGCGTGTGTACAAGCTCAGGTTTATTGCCGCCTTTGCGACGGAAACGGGCTTGCATACGACGCGCTTGGAAATCCCACATGTTTGAGCAAGAGGAGATCTCACGGTATGTACCTTGCGCAGGAACCCACACTTCTAGATCGTAAGTTTTGCGAGAGCCAAAGCCCATGTCACCTGCACACAACACCACTTTACGGTACGGCAGTTCAAGCAATTTCAGCACTTTTTCCGCATGACCGGTTAACTCTTCCAGCGCCGCCATTGAATCTTCTGGGCGCGTGATCTGAACCAATTCGACTTTATCAAATTGGTGCATACGGATAAGACCACGTGTATCGCGACCATACGATCCCGCCTCAGAACGGAAACAAGGTGTATGAGCCGTCATTTTCAGTGGCAGATCGGCTTCGTCAGAAATGGTGTCACGCACCAAGTTCGTTACCGGTACTTCAGCCGTTGGGATAAGAGACAGTTTACGTGGCTCTTCATCATTCACTTTTTCAGTTAGTGGCTCAGTATGGAATAGGTCTTGACCAAATTTAGGTAGCTGACCAGTACCAAACAGGCTGTCAGCGTTGACAAGATAAGGGACATACATTTCTGTATAACCATGTTCTTGTGTGTGCAAGTCCAGCATGAACTGAGCAATCGCACGGTGTAGGCGAGCAAATTGGCCTTTCATCACGATAAAGCGAGCGCCAGTAATTTTAGTCGCACTAGCAAAATCTAAACCACCGGCCATTTCACCAAGATCAACGTGATCTCTGAGCTCAAAATCGTAAGTTTTAGGTTCACCCCAACGAGAAACTTCTACGTTGTCATTTTCATCTTTACCATCAGGAACCGATTCATCTGGTACGTTGGGTACAGACATAGTAATCGCATCCAATTGTGCTTGGATGTCATTCAACTGCGCTTTTTTCGCGTCTAAGTCACTGCCTAGAGAGCCGATTTGTAGCTTGACTGCTTCTGCGCCCGCTTTGTCACCGGCGGCCATTTTTTGGCCAATTTCTTTGGAGATGGAGTTGCGCGAGGATTGTAAATTTTCAACTTCTACTTGAATGGACTTACGTTGTTCTTCAAGTTGACGAATTGTCTCAACGTCGAGTTTGAAACCGCGACGCGCTAATTTTGCAGCTGTTTCATCCAGCTCAGTGCGAAGTAATTTAGAATCCAGCATTGCTAATCCTATGCTTTTAGTTATGAAAAACGCGCCTGCATCCCTTTCTAATAAGAGCGACGCGTAGAGAAAATTGAACCCGACAAAGATAACGAAAAGAGACTATTTTTCATAGCGCTTTTGTGGGCTTTTTGCATCTAAACTAGCCAAGTAATCTAACTTTTCACCAATTTTGGTTTCTAAACCTCGATTTGTTGGCTGGTAGTAGCGTGTATCGCTCATTTCAGGCGGCAAATAACTTTCGCCAGCCGCGTAAGCTCCCGGTTCATCGTGGGCATAGCGATATTGTGCTCCATAACCAAGATCTTTCATCAAACTGGTTGGTGCATTACGCAAATGAGGCGGCACCTCATACTCTGGCAAATTATGCGCATCAGCTAAGGCTTGCTTCCACGCACTATACACGGCATTACTTTTGGGCGCGCACGCTAAATAGACAATCGCTTGTGCAATAGCACGTTCACCTTCCGCAGGACCAACGCGGGTAAAACAGTCCCAAGCGGCGAGCGCCACCTGCATGCCTCTTGGGTCGGCGTTGCCGACATCTTCCGAAGCTATCGCCAATAAACGGCGAGCGATATAAAGTGGATCGCAGCCTGCTGCGATCATTCTGGCCGACCAATACAGCGCCGCATCGGGATTGGAACCTCGAATCGATTTATGCACCGCAGAGATAAGGTCGTACCAAATATCGCCTTTATTATCAAAGCGCGACACTTTTTCGCCTGCCACTTCGGCCAACAGTTTGAGCGTAATGAGCTTTTCACCTTGCGCATTCTCTTCGGCCATGTCGTACAGCAGCTCAAGATAATTGAGTGACATGCGCGCATCACCATTGACCAATTCAGCCAAACGTTCGAGCACCTTATCCATAAACTGCGCTGCAACTTTACCTAAACCGCGATCAGCATCGTTGATTGCTTGATTGAGCGCCAGCAAAATTTCATCGCTAGCCAGCGAGGTTAATTTGTACACCCGAGCACGAGATAGCAAAGCGTTGTTGAGTTCAAAAGAGGGATTCTCTGTCGTGGCACCAATGAAAGTCACAGTGCCATCTTCAATGTGTGGCAAAAAGGCATCTTGTTGAGATTTATTAAAACGATGCACTTCGTCTACAAACAAAATAGTACGTCGACCCGCCATTTTATTTTCGCGTGCTTTTTCAATGGCAGCACGGATCTCTTTAACGCCAGAAGTCACCGCAGAAACACGTTCAACCTCTGCATTGGCGTAATTCGCCGCCACTTCAGCTAAGGTCGTTTTGCCCGTACCGGGCGGCCCCCACAAGATCATCGAATGAATATGACCAGCCTCTAATGCACGCCGCAAGGGTTTACCCACGCCTAAAATGTGCTGCTGGCCAATATACTGCTCAACCGTCTGAGGGCGCATTCTCGCGGCCAACGGACGGAAATCTTCATCACCCGAAAAATCTAAGCTGTAGTTACCCACACTGCTGTAGTTACCCACACTATAATTGCTCACGCCTTAGTCCCTATCTCAATTACGTTGATCATCAACCTCGACACCTTGCGGGATCTGGAACGTGAAACGCGCTTTAGCGGCCGGTGTTAGTTGTACATCGCTAAACGTAAACAGACTCTTCTGTCCATCTTGTTCAATCACGTTAAAACCTTTCACGATCCCTTTCTCATCAATCGCTATCTGAAACTGCCCTTGGTTTGAATCTACCGCGGTTGGCGTTAGGGTGAAATCATCACCGTTTTGTGCAACCTTGTAGTGATCCCAATCACTGGCGCGATTACGAGTCAGCAACACAAAAGGAGTTTGTTCCGTCGCTTGTTCTTGATTATAAATACTCACTTGTTCGATAAATGGGCTGTAATACCACAAGGTTTTACCATCAGACACCAGTAAGTTTTCATCAGGAGCGGTCGTTTGCCAACGGAAAAGGCTTGGCCGAACAATATCAACTTTCCCCTGACCTTCCATCACAATATCACCTTCAGGGCTGATCACTTGCTGGGCAAAGGTAGCGCTAAAACCAGCGTTCAGCGCGAGGCGTTGGCTCAACTCCTCTTTTGGCGCAGCCAAAACAGCGACAGAAAAACTACACAGCAACAGGGCTAACACTCTTTTCATGATTACCACACTCCATGGATAACAATTTTTTGTCTACAACGTTTTCTATAACGTCTATTGATAAGACCCCATTCTTTTAAGAAGCATTCGCTTATAAGAACAGCTCGTTTATAAGGGCTTATTGGCTTGGGTTTGTCAGCGTTTTGTTGAGATTAAACCTCAGGCGGCGTACTTTACTGGCCACAGCACTGTTTGAATTTTTTGCCACTGGCGCACGGACAAGGATCATTGCGTCCAATCTCTTTAAATGGGTTAACCCGCTGCGTTTTCATGCCGAGCATTAATTCATCAGCCATTAACGCCACTTCAGTGAGCATGACATCCAACTGCTCAGCAAAATCACTCAAACTGGGTGGTGTTGCAAAACCCGCTTCGCTCATCTGCTGCTGTGTTTGTGTTTCATCGATGGCTAACATGAAGGTGGTCAACAAAGCTTGCAGCATGCGCAGGCTGCCATCACCAATTTGAGTCTCTAACCATTGCGGTTCAACGACTGGCCAGACGCTCATAAACCCTTCAGCAAAATCAGCCCACTGAGTCGCATTATCTAGCAAGGCTAACGCCGAATATTCGCTACGTTTGAGCAAGTTATATTGCAGATTAATTTGCGCCATCACCGCTGGTTCAAGTGCTTTGACTTGCTCCCCCACTAAAGGTTCTAACCAAGTTGTGGGTTCTAACGGCTTAGTGGCGAAATTGGATGCCAAAATAGCCCCTTCAAAAAAATGAGCGGATTGAGGAGTTGATTGAGGAAGAGAGAGCAATGAGTAGGTCATGAAAATCTGTACAGTTAAAATGGTTGACCAGGGATTATATACCAACTCTTGCATTTAGTGACTTTTGATTCGGTAACCACTACAATCTCGCCTCGAATTTTTAAGGCGAAATGATGATGCGTGTAATTTTGGGCCCAATGGAGGGTGTGCTAGACCACTTGATGCGTGAACTGCTCACCCAGATGAATGATTACGATCTGTGCGTGACTGAATTTGTGCGTGTCGTTGACCAATTATTGCCTGACCACGTTTTTTATCGCCTTTGTCCTGAACTGAAAACAGGCTCAAAAACGCAAGCAGGTGTTCCCGTGCACGTTCAACTGCTCGGCCAAGAGCCACATTGGATGGCAGAAAATGCCGCACGAGTTGCTGAATTAGGCGCGCACGGCATTGACTTGAACTTTGGTTGCCCAGCGAAAACGGTCAACAAACACAAAGGCGGTGCGGCGCTGTTACAACATCCGGAATTGATTTATCAAGTGGTAAAATCATGCCGAGATGCGGTACCGAAAGCGATCCCTGTTTCGGCTAAAATCCGCTTAGGTTGGGAAGACCCTAACGACTGCTTTGAAATTGTCGATGCGATTGAACAAGCTGGAGCAAACGAGCTCACAGTTCATGCCCGAACAAAAGCGGGCGGTTATCGCGCCAGTGAAATTAAGTGGGATTACATTAATCAGATACGCCAGAAGACGTCTCTGCCTCTGATCGCTAATGGCGAAATTTGGAACTATGACGATGGTCAAGCCTGTATTAAAGCGACGGGCGTAGAGTCATTGATGGTTTGTCGAGGCGCATTCAACGTTCCCAATTTAGGCAATGTGGTGAAACATAACCATAAAGTGATGCCTTGGCATGAAGTGGTTGATCTGCTCCTGCGCTATTCGCAATTTGAAATTAGAGGCGATAAAGGCTTTTACTATCCCAACCGAGTCAAGCAATGGTTTACCTACTTGCGTCAAGAATATCCTCAAGCTAACGAGCTATTTCGCGAAATCAGGACCTTCACCAAATCGGAACCTATCGTGGAGCACATTCAGCGTTACCGTGATCGGTTACAAAACACGTTGTGATGCGTTTTCTTCAGGCTTTCTCAAACTCACGCCGAGAAAGCCTGTTGCTGCGTAGTCAACCACTGTGTTAACTAACCCTCTGTGATAACGAAATAAAACCATTAACTGAGTAGAAGGCTATCATCTGCCAGCTCTTCGCCTCGAACTTTCGAAAACATTTCCAGTAGATCAGGCACTTTCATATTGGCACGCTGCTCACCAGATACATCAAGAACAATTTCACCTTGGTGAAGCATTACAGTGCGATCACCACACGCTAAGGCATCTTTCATCGAGTGCGTTACCATCATCACCGTCAAGTTAAATTCTTTGACGATTGTTTTGGTCAAATCAATGATAAAGGCCGCCATTCTAGGGTCCAGAGCCGCAGTGTGCTCATCAAGCAGTAACAATTTACTGTCAGATAAGGTTGCCATCACTAAGCTAACCGCTTGACGCTGCCCACCAGACAGTAGGCCGATGTTATCGCCTAAACGATCTTCTAATCCCAAACCAAGGATAGCGATTCGCTCTTGAAACAACTTGCGACGTGATGAAGAAAGTGACAGCCCCCACCCTCGGCGCTTGCCGCGCATGTAGGCTAAAGCCATATTCTCTTCAATGGTTAAATCGCCACATGTACCGGCAAGTGGGTCTTGGAACACGCGAGCGCATAAACGTGCACGCTGATCCACGCTCTGGCGCGTGACATCGACTTCATCGATGAGTACTTTGCCTGCCATCATGGGCGTTTCGCCCGTTACAGCGCCTAATAAGGTCGATTTCCCTGCACCATTTGAGCCAATCACAGTTAAAAATTGATGTTCAGGTACTTCGAGGTGAACACCTCTTAACGCTCTATTTTCTAAAATTGTGCCAGGGTTAAACGTGACTTGAATATCTTCTAAACGAATCATAATGTTTCTCCTGACGCTTTATCCTGCTTAGCAACAACCGACTTCTGAGCAGGAGAATTACCCTTTTTTGCTTTGAAGTTCCTTTTCATTTTTGGCGCAATCAGTGCAATGGCCACCAGCACAGCAGTAACTAAGTTGAGATCAGACGCCTGCAAACCGAACATGCCCGAGCTCAAAGCAAAGGCGACCGCTAAACGGTACAGCACTGAACCGACGATGACCGCCAGCACTGCAACCCAGATCCGGCGACCAGGGATCAACGTCTGCCCCAAGATCACAGCAGCAAGGCCAACGACAATCGTCCCTACGCCCGAAGTTACATCAGCAAAACTGTTGGTTTGCGCAAACAGTGCCCCAGCAAAACCGACAAAACCATTCGATAACGCAAGAGCAAAATAGGTATAAAACGAGGTGCTTCCGCCTTGTGCTCTCACCATGCGGGCATTAACGCCCGTAGCACGCAGTCCAAGTCCAAAGTCACTGTTTAATAATCGCACCACAAACCAGGCCGAAATCAAGACCAATACACCCACGACCAGGGGGCGAATGTAAACCGAGTCACCCATGGCTTCAAAGGGCGTAAGAATGGTCTCCTCCCCAAGCAGAGCAATATTGGGGCGTCCCATAATACGAATATTGATGGAGAAGGCGGCAATCATGGTGAGAATCGACGCCAATAGATGCAAAATACCGCAGCGAACCGCAAGAAATGCAGTCACCCAACCGGTAAAGGCACCCGCAAGTATTGCCATTCCTGTAGCAACCCAAGGGTTAATACCTGCCACAATCGCCGTTGCGGCCACCGCAGCGCCCATCGGGAAACTGCCGTCAACGCTTAAATCGGGGAAATCAAGGACACGGAAAGTGAGGTAAACACCCAATGCCACTAATCCGTACAGCAGCCCTATCTCTAGAGCGCCAAAAAAAGCAAAAGCAGACATAACAACTCCTTTCTCTGCTTAAACAGAGCTAAAGCCTTCGCTCTAGCTCTGAATGGTCTTTATTTTACGCTCGTAGCACGATCAAGTACTGACTGAGGAATCGTTACGCCCAGTTTTTCCGCTGCGGTTTTGTTGATCATTAAATCAGACCCTTTGGCCACTTTAACATCCAGTTTACCCGGTGCTTGGCCTTCCAAGATAGCGACAACATAGTCCGCGGTTTGTACGCCAATTTGGTAATAATCAAAGCCAAGGCTAGCAATCGCTCCGCGTTCAACATAAGAGGTTGCTGCGCCAAATACTGGGGTCTTAGCTTGGTTTGCCGAAACAATCATCCCTTCAATCGCACTGGCGACGGTATTATCAATCAAGGCATAGATAATGTCTGATTTTGAGGCAATCGCCTGTGTCGCAGTTTGTACGTCTGCGCTTTTTAAGGCTGTCGCTTCAATAAGTTTAATGCCATGTTTTTGAGTGCTCGATTTAAGCAGTTCCATCAAGCTCACTGCATTGGCCTCACCGGGGTTATACACTACACCGATAGATTTCACGTTTGGCATGATCTCTTTGATCAGCTCAATGTGCTGTTCAACTGGCGATAGATCAGAAAGCCCGGTCACGTTCTTACCCGGTTGCTCAAGTTTTTTCACCAATTTAGCACCGACAGGATCGGTCACCGCCGTGAACACGACAGGAATAGTTTTGGTTGCAGAGACGAGCGCTTGCGCCGTGGGGGTTGCGATGCCGACTAACACATCAGGATTTTCCCCGACAAATTGGCGCGCAATTTGAACAGCAATAGCTGGGTTGCCTTGCGCGGTTTTAAAATCAAAATCTAGATTTTTGCCTTGTTCATAACCTTTTGCTTTTAAACCATCAAGTAAACCTTGTCTGGTTGCGTCTAAAGCTGGGTGCTCAACAATTTGCGATACGGCGACTTTCGCTGTTTTGGCCATGATGCTTGTGGAAGAGAGTAATACTGCTCCTGCAAAAACGGCGGTAACAATGGCTTTGCCTGCTTTCATCTTAACTCCTTGATTTAAGCATTATACCCTTCCTACTTAAAGCGGTAGCAGTGCTAGCAAATGCGCTCATCCCGTTAAACACAGTTAACCTGTGCCACATTAGGATTCATCCCATTGCAGATTGCTTACAACTTCATATTGTTTGGGTATACATGTTGGATGTTGTGTTTTTAATATTTTTATGTACGCGCACTGAGCGTCGCTGACAACATTATTACCAGTAACTCAGGCTAAAGGGAAGTGAGCTTTAACAGTAAAGTAACAAAAAGAGAGATAAGAATAAGGCGAAAGTTGAATAACAAAGAGGAGTTCACTGCGGAAGTCCTCTTTGCCTTTTATTCACATGCTAACTGGGTGGCTAGAACCAGCGTTCTAACGCGGCGTCATCTAACTGACGGAATGCTCGGTTGAGGATAGCAGCCAGCTCTTTGTATCTCGGCTTCGCTTTGATTGGCTCTAAAGCAAAACCAGTATCGACAATCTTCTGGTACAGCTCTCGGTACCACCCAGCAAGCGAAGGTGGAAGTTGGGTATTGGCGCGGTTTCCCAGCCACCACATACCTTGTAGCGGTAAGCTTATGGCAAAAAGTGCCACTACCACTGCTTGGGGCATCGCCTGTGTATTTTCAAAAACCATCTGTGTCAGTACACTGATTGCGGCGATAGCTGGCATAGCCTTCACGCCAAAACGCGTGGCTTTAATGATCCGTTGCTCAGGAAAAATGAGGCCTAGTTCTTTACGCACAGGCCAAACATCCATATATTTCTGACCATCTTTCAGGCTGTGAACGATTCCAACTTTGTTATTCATAGCGCGCCCTCACTCTCGATGCTGCCCATTCAACTAAAAAATAGTTTAATGATTCAACTAATCTAGTAAAAAATTGATAGAAGTTAATATTATTTCAATTTTTTTTTGTTATATTGGCCCATTATCGCTATTCTTTGCGAGCCCTCAATCTCATTGTTGCCGTTATTTACAATTTAGGCAACTCCGAGATGAAATCTGCAAGGAATGCATCGACGACTTTACGTTAAAAGCCCCGTCTCATTATACGGAAATTCAAGTTTTATTGACCAAGATTAGTAGCGCTCCACAACGGTTCTACTATTCTTGTGAATGATTTTTATCCTAACCGATTATTACAGGTAGTCACACATGTCTAAGCTAGTTTTAGTTTTAAACTGCGGTAGTTCTTCTCTTAAATTTGCTGTTGTCGATGCAGAAACAGGTGCTGAGCACCTATCAGGTCTTGCTGAATGTCTTCACCTTCCTGAAGCACGTATCAAGTGGAAACTTGACGGTAAACACGAAGCGCAACTAGGCGAAGGTGCAGCGCACGAAGAAGCACTCGCGTTTATGGTTGAAACTATTCTTGCTTCTAAGCCAGAGCTTAAAGCTAACCTTGGCGCTATCGGTCACCGTATCGTACACGGTGGTGAGCAGTTCACTCAATCTGCACTTATCTCTGATGATGTACTGAAAGGTATCCAAGACGCTGCAACCTTTGCACCGCTTCATAACCCAGCACACATCATCGGTATCGAAGCCGCTAAGAAAAACTTCCCTGAGCTTCAAAACGTAGCTGTGTTTGATACTGCGTTCCATCAAACTATGCCTGAAGAGTCTTTCCTATATGCTCTTCCGTACAATCTATACAAAGAGCATGGTATCCGTCGTTATGGCATGCATGGTACTTCACACTTATTCATCACTCGTGAAGTTGCAGGCCTACTCAACAAGCCAGTTGAAGAAGTTAACATCATCAACTGTCACCTAGGCAATGGTGCTTCTGTTTGTGCGATCAAAAACGGTCAATCAGTTGATACTTCAATGGGTCTAACGCCGCTTGAAGGTTTGGTGATGGGCACACGTTGTGGTGACATCGACCCTGCAATCATCTTCCACCTGCACGATGCACTGGGTTACTCTGTTGATCAAATCAACACTATGCTAACCAAAGAGTCTGGCCTACAAGGCTTAACTCAAGTGACTTCGGATTGCCGTTTTGTTGAAGATAACTACGGTGAGAAAGAAGAAGCGACTCGTGCAATGGACGTGTTCTGCCACCGCCTAGCAAAATACGTGGCTGGCTACACAGCAAGCCTTGACGGTCGCCTAGACGCTATCGTCTTCACTGGTGGTATCGGTGAGAACTCAGGCCCTATCCGTGAAATGGTACTAAACCGTTTGGCTATCTTCGGTATCGAAGTCGACAGCGCAGCAAACCTAAAAGCACGTTTTGGCGGCGAAGGTGTGATCACAACGGCAAACAGCCGTATTCCAGCTATGGTTATCTCGACCAATGAAGAGCTAGTGATTGCTGAAGATACTGCTCGTCTGGCAGGTCTTTAATTGACTTTCTGGCTAACTCTCTGAGTTAGCCAGTTTTTTACCGGGGCTCAACCCTTAGTTTCTAGCGATTTAGGTCAGTAGGCTTATTTCCGAAGAAGGTCATGTTGGGCTTTGTTCCTTTTTCAATCTAGTTTCGGTTAGATTGATTTCAATAGTTTGAGGTACTCTACTCATGTCCCGTACTATTATGCTTATCCCTATCAGCGCTGGTGTTGGTCTTACTAGCGTGAGCATGGGTGTCCTTCGCGCCATGGAGCGTAAAGGTGTTAGCGTTTCTTTTTATAAGCCTATTGCACAACCTCGCTCGGGTGGCGATCAACCTGATCTCACTTCAACGATTATCGGTCGCAACAGCGACATCAGCATTGCAGAACCGATGATGATGTCAGCGGCAGAAACGTTGATCGGTAGCGAAAAGATGGATGTGTTGCTTGAAACCGTCGTTGAGCGTTACAACCACATCAATAAAGATTCTGAAGTAACACTGATTGAAGGCCTTGTGCCAACACGCAAACACCCATTCGCGAACCAAGTGAACGCAGAAATTGCCAAAACACTGGGCGCAGAAATTGTGTTTGTCGCGACACCGGGAACGGACAACCCAACTCAGTTGAAAGAGCGTATTGAAGTTGCGTGCTCAAACTTTGGTGGAACAAAAAATAAAAACATTTCAGGTGTTATTATCAACAAGCTTAATGCCCCTGTTGATGAAGCAGGCCGTACTCGCCCTGACTTATCAGAAATTTTTGATGATGCAGATAGCGCGAAACAAGCCAATTTAGAAGTGATGCAGATCTTCAACACTAGCCCAATTCGTGTGTTAGGTTGCGTGCCTTGGAGTATCGATCTTATCGCGACTCGTGCTATTGATATGGCCAAACACCTGAAAGCTGAAATCATTAATGAAGGTGAAATTAAGTCTCGCCGTATTAAGAGCATCACTTTCTGTGCGCGTTCTTTGCCACACATGATTGAGCACTTTAAGCCAGGGTCACTCTTAGTGACATCGGCCGATCGTCCTGACGTGATTGTTGCCGCCTCTCTGGCCGCAATGAATGGCGTTGAAATTGGTGCGGTACTGCTGACTGGCGGTTACGATATGCCACAAGAGATTGTGAACCTATGTAAACCAGCCTTTGAAAGCGGCTTGCCTATTTTTAAAGCACAAGGTAACACTTGGCAAACGTCACTCAACCTACAAAGCTTTAGCCTAGAAGTTCCAGCTGACGATAAAGAACGTATCGAGTTCATCAGCGATCATGTTGCTAGCCACATCGATGGCCCTTGGATTAATTCGCTCACTGAGGGCACGCAAGGTATTCGTCGCCTTAGCCCGCCAGCATTCCGTTACCAGTTAACTGAGTATGCTCGTCGTGCAGGTAAACGTATTGTGCTTCCTGAAGGGGATGAACCACGCACGGTAAAAGCGGCATCTATTTGTGCTGAGCGCGGTATTGCGACTTGTGTTCTACTTGGTAACCCTGATGAAATCCGCCGTGTTGCTGCGCAGCAAGGTGTTGAGTTAGGTGCTGGCGTTGAAATTATCGATGCTGACTCAGTGCGCGAAAACTACGTTGCTCGCTTGGTTGAGCTGCGTGGTTCAAAAGGCATGACGGAAGTTGTGGCTCGTGAAAAACTGCAAGATTCAGTATTCCTTGGCACAATGATGCTTGAAGCGGATGAAGTTGACGGTTTGGTTTCTGGTGCGGTTCATACCACAGCCAACACCATTGTTCCTCCATTCCAAATCATTAAGACCGCGCCAAATGCCTCGATTGTATCCTCTATCTTCTTCATGCTATTGCCTGATCAAGTGTTGGTATACGGCGACTGCGCCATCAACCCAGATCCAAATGCTGAACAGCTCGCTGAAATCGCGATTCAATCGGCCGATTCTGCAGCAGCATTCGGCATTGACCCGCGCGTGGCGATGATCTCTTACTCGACGGGTGAATCAGGTAAAGGTGCTGATGTTGATAAAGTGCGTGAAGCGACGCGCATTGCTCAAGAGAAACGTCCAGATCTTATTATCGACGGTCCTTTGCAATACGATGCTGCAATCATGGAAAACGTGGCGGCTTCTAAAGCACCAAACTCTCCAGTCGCTGGTAAAGCAACGGTATTTGTCTTCCCTGACCTAAACACAGGTAATACAACTTACAAAGCGGTACAACGCTCAGCAGACCTTGTTTCTATCGGTCCAATGCTGCAAGGCATGCGTAAACCAGTAAACGATTTGTCTCGTGGTGCATTGGTTGACGACATTGTTTACACAATCGCGTTGACGGCGATTCAAGCAAGCCAAGAAACAAAATAAAATTCTTAGCCTAACTTGCTGATTAAAAGGCTCTTATGTATCACATAAGAGCCTTTTTTATAGCACACTTCCACCCTCGTTATAACCCAATAAAGCCGCGCTCATGGGGCGAATCAAGATCAAGATCCGGCCCCTTAGGTACCACTTGCGTTGGGTTAATACCGATATGGCTGAAATAATAGTGGCGTTTGATGTGGTAAAAATCGGTCGTTTGTTTGATACCGTCGATTTGGTAAAGCTCTTTTAAGTAACCGCTTAAGTTCTCATAATCGGCGATACGCTGTTTATTGCATTTAAAATGACCGACGTAAACAGCATCAAAACGGATAAGTGTAGTGAATAAACGCCAATCCGCCTCGGTGATCTGGTTACCGACCAAGTAGCGATACGTCGCTAAATGATTGTTGACCTTATCTAATGCCGTAAAGAGTGCATCATATGCATCGTCATAGGCCTCTTGCGTGGTCGCAAACCCACATCGATAGACGCCATTATTAATATTGGGGTAGATATACGCATTCCATTCATCGATAGCTTTGCTGAGTGCTTGCGGATAGTAGTCGTACTGGTTACCCGTTAACTCATTAAATGCACTGTTAAACATGCGAATAATCTCAGAAGATTCATTGCTAACAATGGTATTAGTCTTCTTATCCCACAACACAGGTACAGTTACTCGCCCTGAATAATCTACCTTTGCTTTGGTGTAGATTTGATGGAGCTTGGTATAGCCGAACAGAGGTTCAGGAATACCAAAAGACCAGCCTTCACTTAGCATGTCAGGACAAACGACCGTAACATTAATGTGTTCGGTGAGTGATTTGAGTTGGCGAAAAATCAATGTACGGTGAGCCCAAGGGCATGCCAAAGAGACATACAAATGATAACGGCCCGATTCTGGTTGAAATCGTGCGTCTGGCTGGCTGTCGACCCAGTGTCTGAATCCTGCGTCTTCGCGAACAAAACGCCCAGCGCTGCTTTTGGTGTCATACCAAACATCGTGCCAGAAGCCTTCAACTAATTTTCCCATGATCTCCACTCCTCATTCCGATGACTTTTTTATTATAAGTAGGAGAGAAAATGGTAAAACCGGAGGAAGTTGTCCTTGTTATTCAGAAATTTTGAACAGTGCGATTTATCTATACCCGATTTGTCTATACCTAAGCGCACAGATAAAAAAAGCGCGACCCAGAAATGCGTCGCGCTTAAGCCTGTCACAGGCTAAATTTAGAGCTCGACATGCAAACAAGACACAGCATGTTCATCACTACCTTTAATCTGCGGTTTTTGCTGTGCACAGATTTCCGTCGCTTGAGGACAGCGGGTACGGAAAACACATCCAGAAGGCGGGTTGATTGGCGAGGGTAAATCCCCTTCTAGCATCTGAATTTTCTTAGCACGCTCCAGTTTCGGATCTGGAATTGGCACAGCCGACATCAAAGCTTTGGTGTAAGGGTGTGATGGATTCGCAAACAACGCCTCAGAGGTGCCAAGCTCGACCGCATTGCCTAAATACATCACGAGTACACGATCAGAGATGTGTTTCACTACCGATAAATCATGGGCAATAAAAACCAAACTTAAACCAAGCTCATTTTGCAGCTCTTTGAGCAGGTTAACCACCTGCGCTTGGATTGAAACATCCAAAGCAGAAACTGGCTCATCACAGATGATCATTTTCGGTTTTAAAATGAGCGCACGGGCAATACCAATACGTTGACACTGACCACCAGAGAATTCATGGGGATAGCGGTTAATGACGTTCGGCAATAAACCGACTTTTGTCATCATCTCTTTTACACGATCCTTCACTTCTTGCTTCGAAAGTTCTGGATAAAAGGTTTGAAGTGGCTCTGCAATAATATCGCCAACCGACATTCTTGGGTTCAATGACGCCAGTGGGTCTTGGAAAATCATCTGAATTTGCTTACGGGTTTTGCGACGCTCAACCTCATGCATTTTCGTCAAATCATTTCCTAGCCACACCACTTCACCCTCGGTGGCTTCGACTAAACCAATGATCGCTCGCGCAAAAGTAGATTTTCCGCAACCTGATTCGCCTACTACACCGAGAGTTTCACCCTCATATAGGCGCACATTAACGCCATCTACGGCTTTTAGGTTGGATGGTTTAGACCACGGCCACGCGGATTTAGAGGCAATGTTGAAGTGAACTTTGAGGTTCTTTACATCCAATAATAATGGTTTTTGTTCGCTCATTTAACCCAAGCCTCCCAATCAGAAAAACAGGCACGTTGGCGACCATCGGCAAATGGCAATAAAATAGGTGCTTCACGTTTACAGCGTTCTGTCACTCGGTGGCAGCGCTCTTGATAAGGGCAACCCGGTGGCAATCGTAGCAAGTTAGGTGGGTTTCCAGGAATTGTTGGTAATATTTCACCTTCCGTATCCAAACGAGGAATGGCTTTTAATAAACCTTCAGCGTAAGGGTGACTCGGGTTGTAGAAAATTTCATCCACAGAGCCATATTCCATCGTACGCCCAGCATACATTACCAATACTTTGTCACATGAACCCGCAACCACACCCAGATCATGGGTGATCATGATAATGGCGGTATTGAATTCGCTTTTGAGTTCATTTAACAAATCCATAATTTGGGCTTGCACCGTTACGTCCAATGCGGTGGTGGGCTCATCGGCAATCAGTAACTTAGGCCGGCATAACAACGCCATTGCAATCATAACGCGTTGACGCATACCGCCAGAAAACTCATGCGGATACATGGTAATTCGCTTACGCGCTTCGGGGATTTTAACCGCCTCTAGCATACGTACCGACTCTTCAAACGCAGCCGACTTGCTCATTCCTTTGTGCAGCATCAGCACTTCCATCAACTGATCGCTGACCTTCATATAAGGATTCAGTGACGTCATTGGGTCTTGGAAGATCATCGCAATTTGTTCAGCACGCACTTTGTTCAAGGCTTTTTCTGGCAAATTGAGGATCTCTTTCCCTTCAAATTTTGCGCTGCCCGTGATAATACCGTTTTTGGCAAGTAGGCCCATAATAGCGAACACGGTTTGCGATTTACCAGAGCCAGACTCCCCTACGATACCGAGGGTTTCGCCTTGCTCCAGTGAAAAAGTTAAATCGTTAACAGCAGTGACAATACCATCTTGAGTGGTAAATTCGACCCGCAGATCTTTGACATCTAATAAGCTCATTATTGCTTCCTTAATCTTTTAATTATCGGTCTTTAGGATCAAGCGCATCACGCAGACCATCACCGACATAGTTAAAGCAAAACAGGGTGACCACCATGAACGCGGCTGGGAAAGCAAGTTGCCAAATAGCGACTTCCATTGTTTGTGAACCTTCTTGTAGAAGTGCTCCCCAGCTTGTCATCGGCTCTTGAACACCAAGACCAAGGAAAGATAAAAATGACTCTGTCAAAATCATACTTGGGATCAACAGCGTCGAATAGACCGCTACAATACCCAACACGTTTGGCACAATATGACGTGTAATAATTTTCCAGTTGCTGACGCCACACACATGCGCCGCTTCAATAAACTCTTTGCTGCGTAGGCTCAAGGTTTGGCCACGCACAATTCGCGCCATATCAAGCCATGCAATTGCACCGATAGCGACGAAGATAAGTACGATATTGCGGCCAAAAAACGTGACCAACACAATCACAAGGAACATGAAAGGAACAGCGTATAGAATCTCCAAAATACGCATCATAATGCGGTCTACTTTACCGCCAATGAAGCCCGACGCCGCACCATAAAGTGTGCCGATCAGAACAGCAACCAGAGCGCCCATTACGCCAACCATCAGCGAAATTCGCCCACCAACTAAGGTACGCACATACAAATCACGCCCAAGGCTATCGGTGCCGAACCAATGATCCGCATTGGGCCCAACGTGCATTGAATACCAGTCCGTATTGTCATAGGTATACGGGGCCATCATCGGTAGTACGATCACCGCAAGGGTCATCATCGTCAGAATACACAAGCTGACCATTGCCGCTCTGTTACGCATAAAGCGAATTCGCGCATCTTGCCATAAGCTGCGGCCAGCTATTTCTAAGTTTTCAGAAAACTTCTCAACCGCGGCTAGGTTTTCTCTTTTCGTTAACATAACCATACGTCCCTGTTAGTAGC
The DNA here is from genome assembly GCF_963886625.1 of Vibrio sp. V23_P3S9T160. Classification (NCBI taxonomy): domain Bacteria; kingdom Pseudomonadati; phylum Pseudomonadota; class Gammaproteobacteria; order Vibrionales; family Vibrionaceae; genus Vibrio; species Vibrio sp. V23_P3S9T160. The sequence goes on along the minus strand of NZ_CAWPDB010000142.1, from coordinate 7,286 downwards.
GAATTTTCGGGTCAATGACCGCAAGCAAAATATCAACAATGGCGTTGAAAAGAATAAATAGGAAACCAATTAAAATGGTTACACCCATCACCAATGAGTAATCGCGGTTAAATGCAGCGTTAACAAACAGCTTACCGATACCCGGTAGACCGAAAATCGTTTCAATCACCACAGACCCCGTAATAATACCGACAAACGCAGGCCCCATGTACGATACAACAGGCAGTAAAGCAGGCTTCAAAGCATGGTTAACAACGATATAGGGATAACTCAATCCTTTCGCGCGTGCCGTGCGAATAAAGTTACTGTTGAGTGTTTCTATCATTGAGCCACGGGTGATACGGGCAAAAGTGGCAATATAGAGCATCGACATACCCAGCACTGGCAGCACTAAATATTGGAAACTTCCATCTAACCAACCACCAGCCGGGAATATTTTCCAATGCAAGGAGAAGAGATAAATTAAAGCTGGGGCGAGAACAAACGACGGCATCACCACGCCAATCATTGCCGTCGACATGATGGTGTAGTCAATCCAAGTGTTGTGTTTTAATGCGGCAATCGTACCGATGGAAACACCCGCGATAACAGTAAAAATAAAAGCGATAAAGCCGACTTTTGCCGAGACAGGCAAGGCAACGGCGATCAATTCATTCACCGTATAATCTTGGTATTTGAATGATGGGCCAAAATCACCTTGCAAAATATTGGTCAAGTAGGTGAAGTATTGCTCAGAGACGGGTTTGTCTAAGCCATATTTAGCCTCAATGTTGGCCATCACTTCCGGTGGTAAAGGACGCTCGCTTGAGAATGGGTTACCCGGAGCGAAACGCATGAGAAAGAAAGATACTGTGATCAACACCAACATGGTTGGTATCGCTTCCAATATCCTTTTTGCGATGAATTTAAGCATAAACTCACTCTTTCAGTCTGTGACAATGAAAATTAGAAAGACGCTGCATGTAAATTACTATCTGAAGATGGCTACATGCAGTGTCTAAGTCGTTATATTTTTATCAGCGTAAGTGGACTTACTTTGCTGTGATATAAAGATCTTTTGAGTAGATCTTCTCTTCCGCGTTATTCATCGGGAAGCCGCCTACATTAGGAGATAATAAACGAGATTTAACATACTGATAGATAGGGGCAATCGGCATATCTTTGGTTAATAGTTTTTCAGCATCCAGATATAGCTTAGTGCGCTCCTCTTCAGAGGTTGATTTTAACGCTTTATCAATAATTGCATCGTATTCAGCGCTTTGGTAGTGCAAACCACCCGTGGTGTTATTGCTCACCATCAAGGTCAAGAATGAAGACGCTTCATTATAGTCACCACACCAACCAGCACGTGCCACTTCAAAGTTACCTTGATCTTTAGAATCTAGATAGGTTTTCCACTCTTGGTTCTCTAATACGACATTAATACCGAGCGTTTTTTTCCACATAGAACCCAGTGCTACAGCGATTTTCTTGTGGTTTTCCGATGTATTGTAGAGGAGGCTGAATTTCAGAGGGTTGTCTTTATTAAAGCCCGCTTCAGCCAACAATTTTGCCGCTTCTGCATCGCGCTCTTTTTGCGTCATCTTGCCATATGCTGGCATTTGAGGATTAAAGCCTGCCGTAATTTCAGGTGTTAAGAAATAAGCTGGTTTTTGGCCTTGACCTAAAATCGCATCACTCACAATGTTACGGTCGATAGCGTAAGAAATCGCTTTACGCACGCGAACGTCGTCAAATGGTGCCTTTTTGGTATTGAACAGATAGTAATAAGTACACAAGTTACCCTGAATCGATACTGATTCCGGGTGTTCTTTCTTCAGACGCTTGAAGTGCTCGGTGGGTAATTCATAAGAGATATCGATTTCGCCTGCTAGGAAACGGTTCATTTCTGATACTTGGTTTTCTATGGGCAAGAAGGTGACTTTGTTAATAACTGTTTTGTCATTGTCCCAATATTGCTCGTTACGTTTTAATACTAAACGCTCATTGACAACCCATTGATCAACAACGTAGGCACCGTTGCCAACAAAATGCTCAGGCTTGGTCCATTGGTCACCAAACTTTTCAACCGTCGCTTTATGGACTGGTTTCACTGTTGTGTGGCCCATCATCATGACGAAATAAGGCACAGCATCTTCAAGTTCAACAACGAGTGTATGGTCATCTTTAGCTTTAACGCCAAGTTCACTTTTGTCTTTCGTTCCTGCAATAATCTCTTTGGCATTTTTCATCTTGGTATATTCCATATACCAAGAGTAAGGAGAAGCCGTTACAGGATCGACTGCACGTTGGAAGCTGAAAACAAAATCACCAGCCGTGACAGGATCACCATTTGACCATTTTGCATTTTTGCGCAAATGGAAAATGAATGTTTTGTTGTCTGCCGTTTCCCAACTTTCTGCAACCCCAGGAATGGTTTTACCATCCGCGTCTTGGTTCACAAGCCCTTCCAATAAGTCACGAATTACGTGCGACTCAGGAACACCTTGGGATTTGTGAGGATCGAGTGTGGCGACTTCAGTACCGTTACCACGAACGATTTCCTGAACTTTGGCCAATTTGGTGCCGGCTGGAACATCAGCCGCGATAGAAAAAGTAGAAGTGGCAGCCACTGCCATACCCGCCCCTAGAAGAAGGGCTTGGGTGATTTTATTTTTATACATGCATAAACTCCAAGTTTTTATTTTTGCATCCATGACTTCCTTGAGAGCTCTCTAGCATCGCTAGAACTTTAGATTTATTTAGCGCAAAAACTAAGCAGAAAAATCTAAAAACTCCTAAGGATAGCGGCACACATTAGCAACCATTGAAGTAATTTGCCATAAAATCGTAGCAAAAAAATGCATAATTCCATGGTTTACCTAATGGAATAGATAAATAGCCCAACAATTAACTCAAACTCAGTGAATTAAAGTTACCAAGCGCTATCTGGTCAGACCATAGTGCTAAATCATCTAGTGTTGAGTACATTTTCAGCACGTTTCACTGGAAAATCAGCTTTTTTTAACATCTTAGTTACGTTAGATCTAACTTAAAGGGATAATCCTGCCATCTAAAAATAAAATCCGTGAAGAGTGTCACTAAAATTGATTAACAATAAATTAACAACGTGTTGATTGGTAATAATAAATAAACACTTTCACCGAAAAGTGTAATCTAATGCTTACGCAAATCGACATTCAGTTTACGCGATGCTCAAACTGGCACTAAGATGATCGAGCTCAATGTAACGAATCAACTCCATGGCCGAACGAATGCCCAATTTACTTTGAATTCTCGCTTTGTAAGTACTGACTGTTTTCTGATTAATATCCAGTTGATTAGCTATCTGCTTATTGGTCAAACCTTGAATCAACAAATTTGCCACACTCAACTCTCTGCTGGATAGTCTTTCATTGAGTCGAAAACTAGGTTGAAAATTAACTGTTCGCCCAACCTCCCCCATTATGCTCTGAATGGTGTCAGTCAATGCAGCTGATTTCACAATGTGGCGCGCATGTGCAAGTTCTGCAGATATTGCTTCATGATATTCATTGAGAAAAATAAGTCTTCCCTTAAAATTCATCGATTCAATATGCTGATGCAACTGCAAACTAGCGTCTTTACTGCAGTAGCTATCCACAACCACTAAATTAAAAGGTAAATCACGCAATCTCTTTACAGCGCAAGCGAGATCACTGGCAACGACCACCTGCGTAACGCGTTTTTCTCTCATCAACATTTTTCTTAGGGCATTAGCGCTAGTCGAATTTTCTCCAACTAATAAGCAATACACACCATCTTCAATACTTTGATGGCTTAACTGCTTGCTGATATTTTTGCTATACAGTTCAGCGAGATCGCCAATCGGCATGGGCATCGCCGAATAATAACCTTGACAAGTATCCACGCCTAAATGACGTAAATATTGCCAAGTATCTTCGTCCTCCACACCTTCGACAACACAATGCAGACCTAAGGATTGCGCTAGCAATAAGCACATGTTGGTGAGTTGCTGGTTTTTATAATTGGTGGAGAGATCGCGGACAAAGCTTTGATCTACTTTAAGTTCTGTAAAGGGTAATTTCGAAAGCTGACTTAGAGAGGCGTAGCCTGTGCCAAAATCATCAATGGATAAACCAACACCATGCATTCTTAAACGCGCAAGATTAGCCAGTGATGCTGTCGTACCGTTATAGACATGATCTTCCGTCAGCTCGAGCGTGAGTTTATCAGTAGGAAACGCGTATTTGTGACAGAGAGTAAGAATAGGGTCACAGATCAGCTGTTGTAAATTACTCTGGGAGATATTGATTGATAACTGAAGATCGGCTGACAAACTGCCTAAAGCCGATAATGCTTTATCCAAAACAATTAAAAACAGCTTATCCATCAAATTCAGCTCTTCAATAAGAGGCAGAAAATGCGCAGGGCTTAATACACCATGAACTGGGTGATCGAGTCGGACAAGTGCCTCGACTCCAACCATGACACCCGTTTTAAAATCAAACTGAGGTTGATAGTAATTGAATAACCAATCTTCACTGAATGCTGTTTCTATCTCTTTGTACCCTAATGAGATAGGCGTAATGCTTGCAGCCTGTTGTTCACACGTCACATGAAACGCATGAATCACGGTTTCAAGTTGCTCAATAGAATAGGGTTTTCGTAAAACATCGACAAAATTAAAGCTCGCTAAACAGCACATGTTATAAGTAAGGTCTAACACGGCATCGTCAACAGCACTCAATATAATAATTCCGAGTGAAGGATGTTTATCCCCAAGCATCGACAAAAGCGTAACTCCGTCCATTTCCGGCATATGAATATCACAAAAAACCAGCGATATCTCTTTGCGCAAGCATAAAGCCAACGCTTGGTGTCCATTTGCTGCAATATCGACATTATTCAATCCAAGTTGTCTGAGTTTCAGTTTCAAACTCGTGGCTTGAATTCGATCATCTTCGACAATCAAAATGTTCATTCGTCATCTACTCGTTGCTGTTTATCTAACCATTCTTGTGCTTGTGTAATCACGATTTTCATTTCCATTATCAGTCGTTGTTTTGCAGATACAACAGCTTGTGGTTCTAATTCGCGCTCCAAGCTAACCGCAAGACTCGCGAGATAATCCAGTTGAAGCGCTCCGGCAGAGCCTTTAACACGATGGGCTATCATTTTGTAATCAGAATCATGCTTTTCGAGTCTATCGACCTCGGCCGCTAAAGATTCTGCCACAACAGAAGCAATTTCACTTTTTTCACTCGGTAAAAAGCTCTCAAGCCAGCTTTTTGAGTCAACATTTACTAAAGGATACATAGAAAGATAACCACTCAACATAGTATGCAGCGACGCCAACGAGTAGGGTTTATACAACACGTGTTCCATACCAGACTGGTAAGCCTTCTCTGCGATCAACCGTGAGTCTTCTGCCGTACAACCGATAACCACCTTATATCTCTCTTGCGGAATATAATTTTTAACAAATCTTGCCAAAGCGAAACCATCCATTTTAGGCATATGGCAATCTGTTAGTAGTAAATCAAACTGGCTGTCTTCGCTTTGTAAAAGATGGCATGCCTCTTCTCCATCACCAACAATGGTTGCTTGTACACCAAGTTCATGCAGCTGTTTTTTTAATAACAAACGGTTAATAGCGTCATCATCAACCACCAAAACATGCCCGCAAAGTTTCATTTTTTTTGGTTGAACCAGCACTTGCTCACTATCTTTTATCTTATCAATAAGCAGGTCAGGATAGAGATGTTTTTTGGTCATTATCGCGTCAAAATCGACCAAGGATACACCACCTTGACTTACCGAAACCTGCCAACACTTCAGCCACTCGATAATGCGTTCGTTAGTGCAACGGTAGTTACGTTGACTCAACGGTTCAGACAGCGGCTCACCACAAATGGGAAGCACTATCGTTACTTGAGTCCCCTCATTCAGCGTACTGGAAACCGTGATATGACCATCCATTAGATTGACTAAATTCGATACTATTGACATACCAAGCCCAGTACCCCCATATTGGCGAGTAATGGTTTTATCCGCTTGCATGAATGGCTTAAATAACGAATCCAAGTGCGCTTCATTCATTCCGCACCCCGTATCTTTTACGGCAAAGACTATCTGTTCTTCCGTCAATTCAACGTGGATGGAAACCGTACCTGCCGTAGTGAATTTAACAGCATTGGCTAATACATTGGTAAGAACCTGATTTAAGCGTAATGCATCAAACTTTGCGTAAATAATAGCTGTCGGCACCCAATCAACAACGAACTCAACGCCTTTCAACTTAGCACTCGCTTCAAAGCTTCTAATGGTGGGACATAACTCTTCTAAAATATTATGCTGGCGTATATCTAATTGTAATTGCTGAGCTTCCATTTTTGAAAAATCTAAAATCTCATGGACATGGTGCTTAATTCTCTCGGCAGAACGAATTGCATTCGTCAATAACAAACGGCTCTCATCGTTTTTAATTCGAGTTGATAAAATCTCCATCAACCCTAGCATGGCCGCAATTGGCGTTCTAAGCTCATGACTCATTACAGCTAAAAAATGATTCCTCGCATCTACAGCTTCTAGTGCCTTATTATTAGAATCACGTAATGCTAATTCTGAGAGCTTGAGTTCTGTGATATCACTGCAAACGGTCAAGTAATGAGTATCCCCACTCTTGGGATGCGCAATCGATTCATGATTAATGACATAATATTTCTCATCAATCTGATAGTGTTTATTCGACAGATCGACAGATCCGATGCCAGTACATATGAGGCAATTCACATCATCACTAATTAGAGAAGCCTTGCTACATTGCTTATATGAACGGTTAGATAACACTACTTTCCCATTCACATCTGAAATAAAGATCATGCTGGGTATTTTATCGAGCAAATCCGTCAGCCATTGCACTTGAACTTCTGAAAGTTTTGAACTGATTTGACTGTATTTTAAGGAACTTTTTAACTTATAAAATATAATTATTCCAAATAATAATAAAAACAAAAAAATACACATTGCAATCAAAGAATAGATTATAACTTGCTGCTTATCATAACCATAATTCACATTCACTTTCTTATGGAGTGATTTTAGTGCATTAATCTCAGACTCAGTTACCATAGTTAAAGATCGGCTGAGCATTTCAAACAATATCGACTCATCCTTTCGAAAGACCATACCGATATTAATAGAGTAACCTTCATTATCTATTGCTGGAAGTATCAAAAACTTATCACCAAGGTATGCCATTTGCTGATTTATAATATCTTGATTCATTAAGGCATGAGTTATCT